>CALFXA010000226.1 GCA_937928015.1 uncultured Anaerolineales bacterium
TTAACGCGCGCCGCGTCAATGACGGCCAGCCGCATTTTGTGGTGGACAAGGTCAAGATGGCTCTGGGTTCGCTGAAAGGCAAACGTATCGCCGCGCTCGGCCTGGCCTTCAAACCCGACGTAGACGACCTGCGCGAATCGCCCGCAGCCGAGGTAATTCATCTTTTAACGGGAGCAGGCGCAGAAGTCCGCGCGTTCGAGCCGTTCAAACCCGAAGGTCTGCCTGGCATCCAGTGCATGCCCACGCTGGAAGCGGCGCTCGAAGACGCGGAAGCGGTCCTCTTGCTGGTGCGCCACACCGAATTTGCCAAACTGAACCCGAATCACCTGCTCGAACTGACCCCCGCCCGCCTCGTCATTGACACGGTCGGCGCGTGGAATGGCACCTGGGAACAAGCTGGCTTTAACGTAATTCGTCTGGGGGTGGGTAAATGATGAAGGTGCTTTCCGTTTTTGGAACGCGGCCCGAGGCCGTCAAGATGGCACCCGTGGTGCGCCTGCTCGCGCAAACGGCGGGCATCGAGGCGCGCGTATGCGTCACAGCCCAGCACCGTCAAATGCTCGACCAGGTGCTGACGCTGTTCGACATCCACCCCGATTACGACCTCGATCTGATGCGTGACAATCAGTCGCTGCCCGAGTTGAGCGCGTCCATCTTCACCAGCCTCGACCCCGTGCTAACCGACTTCCAGCCTGACTGGGTGCTGGCCCAGGGCGACACGACCACCGTAGCCATCACCAGCCTGCTGGCCTACTATCGCCGCATCCGCTTCGGCCACGTTGAGGCGGGACTACGCACTTACGACAAGTGGGCGCCCTTCCCCGAGGAGATCAACCGTCGCATCGCAGGCGTGGTCGCGGACCTGCACTTTGCGCCGACCGAGTGGGCGCGCCAGAATCTGCTGCGTGAAGGTGTGGACGATGTACTTATTAAAGTGACAGGCAACCCCGTCATCGACGCGCTACAGGTGGTGGCCGAGCAGCCAGAGCCAGAAGAAATTGACGGCTTGCTTGGCAAGTTGGGAATCGGGAATCGGAAGTCGGAATCGGGAAGTCAGAAATTGATCCTCGTCACCGCCCATCGACGCGAGAATTTCGGTCAGCCCATCGAAGACATCTGCGCGGCGCTCCAGGCGTTGGCCGAGCGTGGCGACGTCGAGATCGTCTATCCCGTGCATCTCAACCCCAACGTGCAGGAGCCCGTCTATCGCCTGCTGGGCGACGTTCCGCATATCACTCTCCTGAAGCCGCTGGATTATCTGCCGCTGGTGCAGTTGATGAAACACGCAAAACTCATCCTCACCGACTCGGGCGGCATTCAGGAAGAGGCCCCGGGCTTCGGTATCCCCGCGCTGGTCCTGCGCGACGTGACCGAACGTCCCGAGGGCGTGGAAGCGGGTGCGCTCAAGTTAGTCGGCACCGACACCCAGGTCATTTTGCGCGAGGCCAACCGCCTGCTGGACGATCCCGCCGCGTACGCGGCCATGGCAAAAGCCGTCAACCCCTACGGCGACGGCCACGCCGCCCAGCGAATCGTGGAATCCCTGCTGGACATTTCCCGTTAACGCATTGTAATGTCGCGCCATGCCATTCTAGGTATAATGGAATCGATGCGCGTGCTTCGTTCGGTTTTCACGCTCCTGCTGACGGCTTGTGTTCTGTTCTCCACCTGGGGCTCCGCCCAGGCACAGAGCCAGGATTTTGAGTTCTTCGACGAGACGGGACACAACGTACAGGGTGAGTTTCTGGCCTTCTATCGCAAGGCGGCCAACCCCACCCTTCTTTACGGCTACCCCATCACCGAGGAATTCACCCGCGCCGACGGCCTGCGGGTGCAATATTTCCAGCGCGCGCGCTTCGAATATCACCCCGAGTTACCCGAACACGTGACCCTCACCCCCATCGGGCGCGAGGTTTACACTCCCACCCTGCCGCTGAGCTTCTCCAATCCCTTTGCCTGCCGCAGCTTCGACACAGGCTACTCGGTTTGCTTCGCCTTCCTGGAATTCTTCGACGCCTATGGCGGGTTGACCCAATTCGGGCAGCCCGTCTCGCCCTTCGAGTTTCAGGATAACATGATCGTCCAGTATTTCGAGAATGCGCGCATCGAGTGGCAGCCCATGCGCGAGGACGGTCAGCGCGTGGTGGTCACCGACCTGGGCCGCATCTACTTCGACCGCATGGGCGAGGACCCGGGTCTGCTTCCGCCCGTCCAGCCGATGAGCGCGGGCACCGAACCCCTCGTCCTGGCTTTGCAGGTACGCGCCTTCGTGGAGAAGGCCGTGGCCCTCACTGACGACACACAGACCATCTACATCGCCGTGCAGGACCAAAGCACCCAGCCCATCACGGGCGCCGAATGCACCATCGCGGTCCACTGGCCTGACCAACACACCGACACCACCGTGACCCTCACCAACGAGGGCGGCGTGGCCGTAGCCGCCATGGCCTTCAATAACCAGCCGCAGGGCGAAGTCATCTATGTGGATGTCTCTTGCAGCTACGGCGGCAACGTGGGCGTCACCAGCACGTCCTTCCGCATCTGGTATTAAAAACTCACATGGCTCAAAACAAACGCCGCCATCTTTGGCGGCGTTTTTCATCCCTTCAACTCGTTCCAATCGAAGACGGGCCCATCCTTGCAGGCCATCCTCCAGCCATTGCGGACTCGGACCGCGCAGACTCCGCACTCGGCCAATGCCCCGCAGGGCATCGCCGTGCGGACCAACACCTGCGCCTCGCCCCATCGTTGGTTCCGTCCGCCCAGACGCTCCTTCAGCCCAGGCAGCGACTCGCGCTCCACGTCCACGGCGAGGAAGTCGGCCCAGGCCAACACCTCGTCCAGCGCCTTCATCGGCTGGACCTCCACCTCGGCGGACAGATCGCGGGGAGCCGATTCGCAGACCAGAGTGACGGCCGCGCCCTGTTTTAGCGCAGACGGCAACAGCGCCAGCAGCCGCGCAGGCGTGTCGTCCCAGGCCAGCAGCGCCAAGCGGCGGACCGTGACCGGCAAGGAGAAACCTCGCCCAAGCGGCCCGCGTAGATGGAGTGGCGTACCTGGGGTCCAGGCGCGCGGCAGGGACGGGGCCGCCAGGAATCCATCCGCGGCAGGGCCCGACGGAAACACGGGAACCGCCAGCGGCGCATCCGAACCGTCGTGGGCCAGCAGATATTGCCCGGGCGCGGGGACCAGCAGCGGCGGGCAGAGAATCCGCGCGGCGGCCCGCCCGTCATCGTAATACAGTTCAAAGAGCTGTCCCTGGCCGATGTGCATGTCCCGATGCTATCATGCTTCCCTGCGAGGGACAAGCAAGTATAATATGTCACTTGAGTTCAACATCAGAGGAGAACATGTCAAATCAAAATTTTGCCCGTGGACGAGTCAACTTCAATTTCAACGGCCGCTTCGTGATCATCGGCATTGTGGTCGTCATCCTGTTCGCCTTGCTGTCTTCCAGTTTTATCTTCCTGCAAGCCGACGAGTATGGCGTGGTCAAGTCTTTGCTTCAGCCAAAGGGATACCGTCCTGAACCAATCGGCCCAGGCTTGAACCTGATCATCCCGGGCATCGAGAGCGTGCAAAAGTATTCGGTTGCAAGTCAGACCTATACCATGTCTTCGACCAGCAGCGAAGGAACAGTGCAAGGGGATGACTCGATCCAGGCGCGCACCAAGGATGGTCAACAAATTTACATTGATGCCTCGGTCATTTATGCGATCGACCCCAAACAGTTGATCCAGTTGCATATCACCTGGCAGAACCGCTATGAAGAAATGGTGGTACGACCTGTAGCTCGCGCAGCCATTCGTGACGCTGTTTCGCAATTCGGCGTGGAAGAGATTGTCAGCACCAAACGCAACGACCTGGAGCAGGCCATCCGCAGCGAGATCGAAGCGACCTTTACCAAGAATCATATCGTTATGACAGACTTCCTGCTGCGCAACATCCGCTTCAGCGATGAGTATGCGGCAGCCGTCGAGCAGAAGCAGATCGCTGAGCAGCAGGCCCAGCAGGCAGAATTCGTGATTGCACAGAAGAAGGCCGAGGCCGAGCAGGCTCGTCAGGTGGCGCAAGGCCAGGCGGATGCGGCCGTCATCGCGGCGCAGGGCGCGGCTCAGGCCCGCCTGATCGAAGCGGAAGCCGAAGCCAAGGCGCTCGATCTGATCGCCGCCGTGCTGTCCAAGAATCCGCTGCTGCTGCAATATCAATACATCACCAAGCTGGCCCCCGGAGTGCAGACCATCTTCATCCCCACGGGCAATCAGTTCATCCTGCCCCTGCCGAGCACCACCACACCCACTCCAACCACGCCGACAATCCCGGCGCAGTAATCAAAAGACCTCGGAAGTCTTTCAGACTTCCGAGGTCTCCCATCTGGAGATTTTCTTGAACGATACCTATCCTTCCGGGCGGCAGATCCGCCTTACCTCCCTTTCGGCCTGTGCTGGCTGAGCGTCCAAATTAAGCGCGGACGCGCTGGCGCAGGTTCTGCGCCCGGTACAGGATGTTTTCGCCCCCCAAGCCTACCCCGACCTGTTGGTGGGCCTCGAAGGTCCCGATGATGCTGCCCTCTGGCGACTGGATGACTCGCGCGCGTTGGTCGTCACCACCGACTTCTTCACCCCCGTGGTGGACGAGGCCTACGATTACGGCTCCATCGCGGCGGCCAACAGTCTCTCGGACGTCTACGCCATGGGCGGACGTCCGTTTTTGGCGTTGAACATTGCCGCCCTGCCGCCCGACCTGCCCATCGAAATTTCGTCCGAGATCCTGCGCGGCGGCGCGGAAAAGACGCGCGAAGCGGGCGTGGTCATCGCCGGCGGACATACCATCCAGGACAAGGAGCCCAAGTACGGCCTGGTGGTGATCGGCTTTGTGGACCCGCACCAGGCGATGACCAAAGGCGGACTGAAGCCAGGTGATGTGCTGGTGCTGACCAAGCCGCTCGGCTTCGGCGTCACCACCACGGCACTCAAGCAGCAAAAAGCGGAGCCGCAGGATGTGCAGGAAGTGGTCGAGTGGATGAAGCGGCTGAACCGCTCCGCTTCCGAGCTGGCCGTGGAATTTGGCCTGCGCGGCGGTACCGACATTACGGGTTATAGTTTCCTCGGCCACGGCCTGGAAATGGCGGAGGCCTCGGGCGTGTCGTTGCACATCGACTACGCAAAGATTCCACTCGTAAGCGGCGCGCGCAAGTACGCCGAGCGCGGAACCTTCCCAGGCGGCGCCTTCGACAACCTGCACCATTACGGCGCCCAGGTCAGGTTTGCAGATTCGCTCGACGAGCCCGCCCAGATGCTGCTGTTCGATCCGCAGACCAGCGGCGGATTGCTGTTGGGCGTACCCGCCGAGAAGCTCGCCGCCTTCGAGGTGCGGGCGCAGGAAGTGGGTCAGCCTGTTTGGGCCGTGGGAACCGTCCATGACGGAAGCGGGATCGAGGTCCGATAAAAAGCACGCGACGTTGGAGGCCTATCGAACAAGTGAACCGCGTCAAATCTGCGGAGTCATATAAGGTAAAATAATCTGGCAGGGAAAGGAGACCTGCCGAAAACGCTCATGTCAGAAGTTGCATTAACCATAGATTTCAACACGGGCCTGGCGGCCATCGCCATCCTTCTTTTTCTAAACAGTATCCTCGCCATGGCGGAGACGGCGTTGCTTTCGGCGCGCAAGGCCCGCCTGCAAAATCAAAGCAACCAGGGGGACCTGCGCGCGGCATCCGCGCTCAAACTGACCGAAAACCCGAACCAGTTTCTTTCAGTGATTCAGATCGGCATCACATCCATCGACCTGCTGGTGGGTGCGCTGACAGGCGCCACCCTGGGCCTGTGGATCAACACCCAGTTGGATCATTTCCCCGTGCTCGAACCATATAGCGAAATCATCGGCCTGCTGGTGGGCGTGCTACCCGTGACCTATGTGTCGCTGGTACTGGGCGAACTGGTACCCAAACGCCTGGCCATGCGCAATCCCGAGGGCATCTCGTCGATGGTGGCAGGGCCGATGACCTTTTTCTCGGTGATCTTCTCGCCAATCGTGCGCCTGCTCAGTTTTTCGACCGAGAGCGTATTGCGGCTGATGGGAGTGAAACCATCCGAAGACCCACCCGTAACCGAAGAAGAAATCCAACTGTTGATCGACCAGGGGACGCAGGCGGGCGTGTTCGAAGAGTCCGAACAGGACATGGTCGAGGGCGTGTTCAGTCTGGGCGACCAGCGCGTGTACTCGCTGATGACCCCGCGCACCGACATCGTCTGGCTGGACATCAACGACTCGCCCCGCGAGATTCTGCAAAAGATCGCCGAAAGCGAGTTCTCGCGTTTCCCCGTCTGCGACGGCAGCCTGGACAAGGTGCTGGGCATCGTCAAGGCGCGCGATTTGCTCGTGCAGAGTCTGGCAGGCGAGGCGCTCAACCTGAAGGAGAAAGTGCGTCCCGCGCTGTATATCCCTGAAACCAGTTTCGCCTCGCGCGCGCTGGAAATCTTCAAGGAACAGAATCGCGAGTTGATGCTGGTTATCGACGAGTTCGGCAGCCTGCAAGGCATCCTGACCCTGAACGACATCATCGAGGAGATTGTCGGCGACTTCGAAGTGGAGCCCCAGGCCACCCAACGGCAGGACGGTTCCTGGCTGTTGGATGGCATGTTGTCCATCGACGACTTCAAGGAGATCTTCAACCTGCGCACCATGCCGCACGAGACAGAATATGAGACCCTGAGCGGATTCATGATGACCACGTTGGGGCGCGTCCCCCAGCCCGCCGACGAATTCGAGTGGAACACCCTGACCTTCGAGGTCATGGACATGGACGGCAATCGCGTAGACAAGGTGTTGGTCACTACGCTGGCCAGCCGCACGGCCAACAAAGCCGAACCCGAGGAAAAGCCATGAAACAAGGTACCTTCTCATACGATGTGTTCATCGCTGCCCCGCCCGAGGTGGTGATCCCCTTCCTGGCGGACCTGCGCAACCAATCCAAATTTCACCCGCTGATCGTCAACATCGAGGAAGCGCCCGCGCCCGAGGGCGTCTTGCGCCGCTACCTGATCACGGACCAGTTGCCGCTCGGCCCCTTCCGCTTCAAAATCGTCTATCGCGCCGATGTGTTGCGCGTCACCGAACGCGAGGTGCTGACCGAGGCTTACCAGTCGCCGCAGACCTATGTCACCAACCAGACCACCTGCGTCCCCGAAGGGACGGGCACCCGCTTCACAGAGACCGTTACGCTCAAGTCCCCCGATCTGTTGTTCGGGTATGCCTTCAGCCAGGCCAAGTCGGCCCACGCGGAACTGGTCCAAAAGATCAAGCGCGGCATCGAAGCCGAACAAACAGGCCCCGTCCGCTGATTTCCGAATCGGAAACAGACCAAACCGCGCACAAAAATCCCATTTCTGTTCGATGGTATAATCCCCGCCCGTATGAGCCCTGAAAACGTCTCACAACAAAAAACAAAAATCTGCCCGACCTGCGGCACCCGCCTGAGCGAAAACGCCACGCGCTGCCTGGTCTGCGGCACGGACTTGGGCGCCAAAGCCGAGCCGAAAGCCGTCAAGAAGGCCGAAAAGGCCGTCCAGGCCTCGCGCATGCCCGAGGTCACACTCAGCCTGCCGCTCGTGGCGGCTTTGGTGGTCTTATTGCTCGCCATCGGTGCGGTTGTGGTGTACTTCATGCTAAAGACAACGGGCCAGGTGATTCCCCCCACGGAAGTCCCCAGCCCCACCTTTACCCCCACCACCAGCCCGACTCCCACCGAGACGCTCATCCCCACGGCCGTCCCCACTTTCACGATTCAGCCACCTTTCGAATACGTGATCAAGACAGGCGATACCTGCAACGGAATTGCTTACACCTTCGGCGTCTCTTCGCAAAGCATCATCATCCTGAACAACCTGTCCAGCCAATGCACCGACCTGGTGGTTGGGCGCACACTGAAGATCCCTTTCCCGACCGCCACACCCGCTCCGTTGCCCACCAATACCCCCTTGGCTGCCACACAGACCATGCTAGCCTGTGACCGCGTGGTGGTAACGGTACAGGAAAATGACTCGCTTTCCAGCATCGCCGCCAACTATGGCGTGCCAATGCAGGCAATCAAGGATTACAACGGCCTCCCGACCGACAACGTGTTCATCGGCCAATCTCTGACCATCCCGCTGTGCGCGCGCGCCGCCACCGCTGGACCGACGCCGACCGCCACCATCCCGCCGCCCTATCCCGCCCCGAACCTGCTCCTGCCCGCCGACGGCGCAGCCTTCAACCTGGCCGCCGACGTCGTGACCCTGCAGTGGGCCTCGGTCGGTACCTTGCGCGAGGGCGAAGCCTACCAGGTCATCGTCGAGGATGTGACCGGTGACCAGGGCTCTCGTCTGACCCGATATGTAACCGACACAAAGTTGATCATCCCTACCTCCTTCCGCCCGAAGGACAACATGGCGCACATCCTGCGCTGGTGGGTGGTCCCCGTCCGCCAGACAGGCACGGACGAGCAAAACAATGCCGTGTACACACCTTCGGGTGCGGCCAGCGAAAAGTGGGTCTTCTCGTGGGTCGGGGTGGTCGTCCAAGACACACCGTCTCAATAAATGATTGATGCTCTTTCAGCCCGCTGGCTAGTCCAGCGGGCTTTTCTTTTTCCAAAATCTCTTGACAAAAAGACAGGAATGAGTAAAATATTCATTGTATTCAATTTATTGAATAATTCAATTTCTGGAGTACCTCATGGCCCCCTTCGCCCTCAAACTCGAAAAAAGTGTTCAACCAACAGAAGTCAACGTTTCGCTGGAACCCGCCTCGAATGGGTTTATCAGCTTGATGCTGGCTGCCAAGAATGACCAAGACCCTGGAATCCACGAATGGGCCCGCCGCTTCCGCGACAATCTTTCGAGCGAAGAAATCTTCCGACATAAACTGGTGATGATCGGCCTGCACTATGCGGTTGTCCCTGAAAAGCAACATGAGTCCTTCCCTGCTTATATCGACTGGCTGGAGGGTCAACCTGCGTCCGTGCTGCGTGAACGACTCTTGAAGGCCTATGCGGAGATCTGCCTCATCGAGCCGAAGCCTGCCGCCCCTCAACCCGTGAACTGGGACGAGATCCTGTCTTCGGCAGGGAATTACATCGAGTTTCTAAAGAGCCGCTTCGGTGAAGATCACATAGACGTGGAAGTCGAGACCCGCGCCTACGGTTATGTGCTCGATCCCGCGGCGATGAAACAACTGTTGGTCAGTCACATGCGTTGGGCGTGGAAAAACCACTTCGAAGCGGAGTGGAAACGGGTCCAGCCAATGTTGGAAGATTCGGTCAGGGCCTTCCAGAAAGCCGACATGAGCGGGATGTCGCGCCTCGACATGGCGCGCTTTATCACGGGCCAGGAGTTGGAAGAGACGCATTGGAACCAGGTTTTCGAAAAGTCAGAGAAGGTAGTGTTTATCCCGAACGCCCATATTGGACCGTACCTGCAACGAGTATATAGCGA
>CALFXA010000227.1 GCA_937928015.1 uncultured Anaerolineales bacterium
AGATATCCACTCGTGACTGGAGTTCAGACGTGTGCTCTTCCGATCTGTCATCTCCAACGCCCGCTGCCTGACCGAAGGCGTCGACGTCCCCGCCGTCGACATGGTCGCCTTCATCTCCCCGCGTAAAAGCAAGGTGGACATCGTGCAAGCCACCGGCCGCGCCATGCGCAGATCACCCGGCAAGGAATTCGGCTATGTCATGGTGCCCCTGTTCCTGGAGCAAGCCGCTAACGAAACCATAGAAGAAGCGCTGCAACGCACCCGCTACGACGACATCTGGGAACTGCTCGCCGCGATGCGGGAACAGGACGACGTGCTGGTAGACATTATTCGGGAAATGCGAGTGGAGAAAGGCAAGACAGGGGGGTATGACGACAGCAGGTTTCGTGAGCGAGTAGAGATGGTTGGGCCGAGTTTGTCGCTGGAGGAGATACGGGGGGCGATTACGGCAGAGTGTCTGGAATCTCTGGGGGCTAGTTGGGATGAGTGGTATGGGATGTTGCTGGCATATGTAGAACAGGAAGGAAATTGCCGTATTCCTCAAAGATATCGAACAATTAGGGGACATCGCCTTGGGCAGTGGGTAAGTAAGCAGAGGTCCGATCGGGATGGATTGCCTTCCATAAGAAAGAAACAGCTTGAAGCTCTGCCCGATTGGACGTGGGATATTCTTGCCGACCAGTGGGAGATAGGTTTGCAACACCTATTGGAATTCGAAGAACGCGAGGGGCACTATAGAGTCCCCCAGGATTATCGAACAAGCGATGGGTTAACTTTAGGGTTATGGGTAACTGTCCAGCGGACTGCGAAAGCCAACGGTCGTTTACCTGATTATCGGAGAGAGCGTCTGGAAGCACTAAACGGCTGGGTGTGGGATGTTTATGCACATAGATGGGAAACTGGCTTACGTCACCTCTTGGAATATACTGAGCGCGAAGGACATTGCAGAGTCCCCCGTAAGTTCAACACAGATGATGGTTTTTATTTAGGTGAGTGGATAAGTCGGCAACGTAGAGATAAAGCTGATTTAACTGAGAAACAGAAGGAAAGGCTTGATGCTGTGCCAGGCTGGGTGTGGGATGATCTGGTTAACCGATGGGAAACAGGACTTCGCTATCTTTCTGAATTTTCTGCCCGTGAGGGGAATTGCAAAGTGCCTGCTCTATTTGTGACTACCGATGGATACCGCCTAGGTCAATGGGTTAGCAATCAGAGATCCAAAAGAAATAGTATGCCAGCCGAAAGAATGGCGCAACTGGAAGAGTTGTCTGGATGGACTTGGAGAGTCAGGGGGTAAAACAAATGCTGCATAAGTACAGAGCCACAACTTCATTTCGATATCTGGTGGATATCATACTTAAGAGCCGTCTTTATGCGGCTCCATATTTTGACCTGAACGATCCAATGGAAGGGTATTATTTAATGTCTGCGTCAGGCATGATTAATGATGATATGCAGCAGATGCTCAAGAGTGCCAAAGAGCGAATGAGAATTTGCTCTTTATCTAGACTGCCGGATAATCCCGTGATGTGGTCACACTACGCTGATGGTCACAGAGGGGTTGTTATTGGCTTGGATGTTGCTGATGCAGAATGTGAGATACACCCAATTATTTACGACGGTCCAATAAAGATAAGTATTGATAATTTTAATGGCAATTCGCCAATTGAGATTTTAAGCAGGAAACTCGTTGCCTGGGAATACGAAGCGGAAGAACGCGTATTTACACGCGGTAAGCACTATGTATCCATTGTGGTTCATGAGTTAATCCTTGGTTCCAGGATGAGCAATCAAGACAGAGGGTTTATAAAAGATTTGTGCGCCAAAATATGTCCTGCCATGATAATCCGTGATGCAGAACATGGCTGAAGAGTGGTATGGTCTTTATGCGCATTTGAGATAATAATAATTGGATCAGGTTTGCTTGAAAACTGTAAAATACATTTTGAAATTTACGCGTGCACTGGAAGTCATATGAAACACCAACTAAAGTTCGTGGCATGGCTAAAGTCAAGTGATGGAACATTAGCCAATTGGTCGACTTTTGCGATGTTAATGGTTACCCTTTATGCAGTATTTCTTGCAAAGAGTCAGTTAATGCAGGCGGATGAGCACAAGAAATGGCAAAACTATAACGACTTAAATTCACGATATGCAGAGCTTTACAAGATGATGCCGGCGGACATTTCTTCTGGTTGTTCTGGAAACTTCGATAAGTTAAAACCAAAAACCATCGAGTGGGTTCGCCAGTACTTTAATCTGTACTCAGAAGAGTATTGGTTGTTCCTGAATAATCTGATTCCAAGAGAAATGTGGGATATTCGCATTCACAACGGCGTTCGGACCAATTTGAAGAAATATCCTGCACTGGTAGATGGTTACCGATATTGGAAAGTAGAAGGTTCTTTCAATCATCCGGCAGATTTTCATGCGGTTGTTGAGCTTGCTATTTTGGACGCATCCAAACTCCCCAAGAAATCTAAAGTGGCATTTTTGTGCGGCCCTAAATCACATTAGCAAGCGTAGGGTGGAAAAGCCGGCGCCTTCCGCCGAATGCCGGTCATTTGGCGGAAGGCGCGATAAAGCCGCTTTTCCGCCCTACTCCTCCCCCTAATTAAAGGGGCCAGTCTCGTTTCATTTCGCATTTGAACAATAGAGGTAAAACCCTTATTTCTGCTATTATTTCGGCCTGAGAGATCGCCAATTGGAGGCTGTGTGTCTATCGCGGAACAGATTTATGAGAGCGTAAAATTCATGCCGGATTCCTTGGCGCGAGAAGTCCTGCATTTCGCGGAGTACCTGAGTGCCAGGATGCAGGATCAGGCCGAGTTGCGGGACTTGTCCATGGCCCAGGAAACGGTAATGAAGCACGTCTGGGATAATCCCTATGATGAGGCGTGGAACGATGTTGAATCGCTCTGATATCGTACAGGTGCCGTTTCCGTTTACTGATCTGAGTCGGCAGAAGCGCCGGCCCGTGTTGCTGCTCACCTCCCGGACAGTTTTGGCGATTTCCTGGCTGTTGCCATTACCTCTCAGCCCGGCCATGCCGACAGCGTGCCTATAAGCGACATGGACATCGTTGCAGGCAAGCTTCCCAAGGCCAGTTGGGTACGTGCCTCGAAGCTGTTTTCTCTGAATCAGGCCGTGGTCGTGGTTTCTCTGGGGAGTCTGAAGCCCGAGGCGTTCACCAGAATCTTCGGTCAAATCTGTTCCCAGATCGGCTGCCGCTGAACCATCCGCGCCATTGCGCCATTGGGTAGAGTAGAGAACGGGTTTTCAAATCAAACGAATCAAACGGGCCAGGCTCCCATGGCACTGGATACTTCGACGTAGGGCGGAAAAGCGGCCTCATCGCGCCTTCCGCCGAATGGGAAAAGCGGCCTCATCGCGCCTTCCGCCGGGGTTTGTCGGAAGGCGCCGGCATGAAGACGCCGGCTTTTCCGACCTACGGGTTTATCGCGTGTTCAGGGGGGGCGGTGTTTTCGGCGCACGAGTCATTCGGAAATGCGGCACGGTTCATCGTGCATCCCGCTCGCCGGCGGGTGATCGTCAATGCCCCGGGCCGGCTTTCACCCTTCGGGCGCACGGCACCGGCGATGCGGTTGCTGTTGACGGACCGGGATGGCGATGTACCGTGTTCGGAAGGAATAGAGGCACAATGCCTACCCTCTATTAGCACCTCAGCCAAGGAGCCCGACATGGGATATGCCGAATTGATCGAGCGCCTCCAGGCGCTGCCGCGGGAAAAACAGGCGGAGGTATTCGACTTTGTCGACTTTCTTGCCGGGCGGGCGCGCGAACCGCAAGGAAGCGAACGGCACGACTGGAGCGATCAAGAGTTCAGAGACATGGCGATGGCTGAAGCCCTGCGCGGAATGGAAGGCGAGCCCGCCTCCTATACCCTGGCTGACTTGCGGGAGCGCTGGGCGTGAAACAGGCGGGACAGATTGTCCTCACGCCCTTTCCCTACTCCGATCTTAGCGGCAGCAAGTTGCGCCCCGTCTTGATGCTGCGTCGGACATCCCGCTTCGACGACTGGTTGGTGTGCATGGTGTCGTCCCGCCTTGAGCAGGCCGATCCGGCTCTGGATGAAATCCTCCAAGAAGATGATCCCGACTTCCAGGCAGCCGGTCTGAAAGTCCCCAGTGTGTTTCGCCTCTCCCGTTTGGCCGTATTGGATGGCGCGAGATTGGTGGGCAGTATTGGGGCCATCCCCCCCGAACGCCTGATCCGTTTGCGTCAGCGGCTCGCCCGCTGGATCAGCGACCTCGACTGACCGGCGCGGGCTAAATCGAGCCCGCGTATCCCGCGTAGGGCGGAAAAGCGGCCTTATCGCGCCTTCCGCCAGCCTTGTCAGAAGGCACCAGCCAGCGTTGTCGGAAGGCGCCGGCAAGAAGACGCCGGCTTTTCCGACCTACGGGTTTATCGCGTGTTCAGGGGGCGTCATCCGGCAAATGGGCACGGTTCATCGTGCGCCCCGCTCGCCGGCGGGTAGATCGTCAACGCCCTGGCCGGCCCAATCCGGGGCATAAACGCCCCTCGCGACGTGGCGGTGGAACGAGGAATGGGGCCAATCCCGCACGCGGGCGACGAGGCCGTGTTTCATGGGGTTGATGTGGACGTAATCCATGTGCGCGGCATAGTCCTGTTCGTCCCGGATCGTGTGTTCCCAAAAACGCCGTTGCCAGATGCCGCGTTCTCCCTTGGCGGCGCGTACCGGCGAGCGGTGTTCGCGCTTCGGTACGGTCTTGGCGAAGGCGATCTTGATCGCCTTCCAGCGGGCCGAGTAGTCGGCGTCATCGGGTGGCAGTGTCCAGACGGCGTGCATGTGGTCGGGCAACACGACCCAGGCGTCGATATGGAAGGGGCGCGCGGCGCGGACTTTTCTGACGGCTTCGCGTAGCGCATCGATCTGGTCGACCAACAGGTCACTGCTGCGTTCGAGCAGGTTGACCGTGAAGAAGTGGGTTCCGCCGGGAACCCGGTTGCGGCGGTAGTCGGGCATGGGGGGATTGTGCCGAGGAGTTTCATGCGGCGGAAGGCGCGATGAGGCCGCTTTTCCGCCCCACGTTATCGGGGGCTATGCCCCGCGCTTGCGCTCCACCGCCCATACCGCCGCTTCCACTCGCGAGCGCAGGTTGAGCTTGCGCAGCAGGTGCTTGACGTGGACTTTCACCGTACCTTCGGCGATGTCGAGTTCGCGGGCAATCAGCTTGTTGCTCAAGCCCCGCGCGATCTGTTCGAGGATGCGGCCTTCCTGTTCGGTGAGGCCGGCCTGGTCGGGGTCTTTCGGGCGGTTTTCCTCGCGTAGCGAGTGGGCGAGGAGACGGGTGAGGCGCTCGGTGAGGGTGACCTGGCCGGCGGCGGCTTCCTTGAGTTTGCCGACCAGTTCTTCCGGGTCCATTTCCTTCAGCAGGTAGCCGTCGGCGCCGGCGCGCAGGGCGCCGATCAGGTCTTCGGCCTGGTCGGAGACGGTAAGCATGACCAC
>CALFXA010000228.1 GCA_937928015.1 uncultured Anaerolineales bacterium
CAGGTTCTCGCGGTTGGTTCCCCACAATAATTCGCGAGTCCACCAGCGCTGGAAGGTGCGATGTGTCAGCCGCCAAAAGACCGTCCACAGCGGATAGTCAAGCCAGATCAGAGCCTCGGCACGCGGCCAGATGAGATTCCGCATCCTGCTGTAATTCCCAGCCACGACCCAACGCTCCCCGCTGACGGCCGCCTGGACTCGGCGACCGAAGGTCTCGTCATCCACGCCCTGCCAGTTGGGTTCCCAATACAAGGCGTCCAGTTCGACGAAGTCGAGATTGAGGCGCTTGGCGAGTCCCTCCGCCAGCGTGGACTTGCCCGAACTGGTGACGCCCGTCACCACGATGCGGCGATAGGGGAAACTGGACATGGCCTCAGGCTTGGGTCACGCCGTTTAAGTAAATGTCTGCAATCGTTTGGATGGTTTCAGCCGATAGCGGTTTGTCGCCTGTGTGGGCGGGATAAAAATAGGGATACATAATCCCCATCAGCGCCCAGGTGGCGACCTCCGTTTGCAGCGGTCGAAATTCCCCGTTGTCCACGCCCTGCTGGAGAATCTGCGCCAGCTTGCCGATGAATTTCTGGCGATAGAGTTGGTCGAAATCCTTGCGTGCAGCGGCGCTTAATTGCGCCATCTCCTGACTCGCCAGGCGGATGACCGCCCGCTGTTCGGCAGGCTGACGAAGTATTTCGGCTACGAACATCCCAATGCGCTCGCGATTCGAAGTCTGCTCGGCCAGAATGCGGTCGAGCAGACTTTCGATATCATTCAGATAACTGGTCAGGATGGCCAGGAACAGTTCTTCCTTGTCCTTGAAGTGATAATACAACGCAGCTTTCGACACACCCAGCGCCTCGGAGATCTGACGCATGGCCAGGCCATGATAGCCTTGCTGGATGAACATGCTTTTGGCGGTCGCCAGGATCTGTTCGCGCAGGTCGTTTTCTGAAGTCATAGGGCCTATTGTATGCTTTTTCGGACGCGGGTCAATGAAATTTATGCTTCTGCGGCGACGCTGGCGCGGTGAGCCACTTCCTGCTCGCGGCTCTTCAAGCCCAGCGACAGCACCACCATGATCGCGGCAATCACGCCGATGACCAGGTAGGCGGTGCCGTAACCCGTCACGCCGCCGCCCATCGACGCGGCCACCGCACCGACCAACGCGCTGCTGGTCAACTGACCGACGCTGGTGAACAGGGCGATCAATCCCTGCGCGGAAGTCCGATCCGCAGCGGAGGCTTCGTTGAGCATGATGTAACGCACAGGCGTGCCCAGCAGCGACGAGAGTCCGAACCCGATCACGGTGGCGGCCGTGATGAACAGCCATAACACCGAGGTCCAGTTCGAATTGCTGAGCATCAGCATGCCGATGGATAGAAGCACCGTTCCTGCCAGCACAACGGCCTTCGACCCGAACTTGTCCAGCAGGCGGCCGACCAATGGCGACCCGACCGCCATTGCCAGCACGACGGGCATCAGCAGATAGCTGGCTGTGTGCTTGTTGATAATGGTTGGCATGGCGGCCACCGCCAGCGACGGGATGAACACCATCCCGACTTCGCCCAGGCCTGCTCCCGCAGAAAGGAAGCTGGCCAGTGCCGTCTGTCGGCTCTTGAACAGGCGCAGGTTCAGGATCGGGTCCTCGGCGTTTTGTTCGATCTGCACGAAGACGAAGATCAAGGCAACGGCTCCCAGCAGGAACGGCCAGACATTGAGCGATGTCAGGCTGCCCACGAAGTTTTGTGTGTCGATCTGGTTCAGGCCGTACGCAAGCGAAGTCAGCAGAACTCCCAGTGTGAGCATGCCCAGCATGTCGAACGGACGTTGAGTCTCGGGCCGTGTGGATGGCAGCAGTTTCAATCCCATAAAAATGACAACCAGCGCGATGGGCAGGTTGATGATGAACAGCCACTCCCAGCCCGTGAAGCTGAGAATGATCCCGCCCAGGATGGGTCCCACCAAAAAGGCCAATCCAAAGACCGCGCCGATCAACCCCAGCGCGCTGCCGCGCTTCTCGGGCGGGAAGGTGTCGCCGATCACCGCGCTGGCTACTGGGAAGATGCCGCCTGCGCCGAGTCCCTGCAGGGCGCGGCCCGCCAGTAAAACAGCGAACAGGTTCGAGGGCGAAAGGGCAACTACCAGCGAGCCGAGGGCGAAGAGCGTCACGTCCAATACATAGATGGAGCGGCGCCCGAACATATCCGAGAGTTTGGCCATCAGCGGCGTGCCGATCAGGTTGAATAGCACGTAGATGGTGAAGGTCCACGTTAAGGCGCGGTCGCCCACGCCGAAGAATTTCTGGATCGAGGGCAGGGCAGGCGCCACGATGGCGATATCCAGCGCGCCCATCAACACGCCTAAAAAGAGGACTAACAGAATTTGATTATGAGTTTTGTCGTTCATGGCTCTCCTATATTTGAGTCAATTTAACTTACTGACCGCTCGGTAAGTTTATGATAACAACGGGAAGATGCGCTGTCAAGGTGGAAGATATAAGAGTTGTGTAAGCGTATGTCATTGCGAGTGGCAGCTATGGCGGCTCCTCGCAACGACGGAGCGGTTTTGTGTTACGATTCACTCGCAAGTAAAATCGTCAATCACAAATTCAAAGAGGCTTTCATGTTCGATCTCCCCGACGATGAAATTGTTCCGCTTTCCAAAGAGCACGTCTTCTGGACCTGGTCTGCGCAGGCCAAGGTCAATCCGATCGCAGTCAAGCGCGCGAAGGGCGTGTACTTCTGGGATGTGAACGACAAGCGCTACCTTGATTTCAACTCGATGACCATGTGCGTCAACATCGGTCACGGCGACGAGCGGGTCATCCGCGCCATGCAGGAACAGGCCGCCGACCTGCCATACGCCGCGCCTGGCATGACCACCCGCATCCGCGCCCTGGCGAGCAAGGCCGTGGCCGACATCACCCCGCAGAAGGCCTTGAGCAAGGTCCTCTTTACGCTCGGTGGGGCGGACTCGAACGAGAACGCCATCAAACTGGCGCGCGGCTATACCAAACGCTTCAAGATCCTCACGCGCTATCGGTCCTATCACGGCGCGACGATGGGCGCGATGGCCGCCACGGGCGATCCGCGCCGTCAGATGTGGGAACCAGGCACGATGCCAGGTGTGGTGCACTTTCTCGACCCGTACCGCTATCGCTCCACCTTCCACCGCACCAATCCGAATATCTCCGAAGCGGACTTCGCTCAGGATTACCTCCACCACCTCGAAGAGATCATCCGCTATGAGGGGCCCGAGACCATCGCCGCCATTTTGATGGAGTCGGTCACAGGTACGAACGGCATCATCATTCCGCCCGAAGGCTACATGCAGGGCGTGCGCGCGCTGTGCGATAAGTACGGCATCGTCATGATCGCCGATGAAGTGATGAGCGGATTTGGTCGCACGGGCAAATGGTTTGCCGTGGATAACTGGAACGTGGTGCCCGACATCATGACCATGGCCAAGGGACTCACGTCCGCATATGCGCCGCTGGGCGCGGTGGCGATGAAGCCAGAGATCGCGGCGGCCTTCGATGAACACGTCTTCGAGAGCGGCCTGACTTACACGTCGCACCCCATTTCGCTGGCGGCGGCGGTGGCAAACATCCAGGTAATGAAGGAAGACAAGCTGGTGGAGCACTCCGCCGAAATGGGGCCCGTGCTGAATCGCATGTTGACCGACCTGGGCGAGGCTCACCCGTCTGTGGGCGAGGTGCGCAATATCGGCCTGTTTGGTATCGTCGAGCTGGTTCGGGACCGAGGGACGAAAGAGCCGATGGCCCCGTGGAACGGCTCCTCGCCTGAGATGGCGGCGGTCAAGAAATATTGCACCGATAACGGCCTGTTCCTGTACACGCACTGGCACACGCTGTTGATCGTTCCGCCTCTGCCTATCAGCGAGGCGCAATTGAAGGAAGGCTTCGATGTGTTGGATAAAGCCTTGGAGATTGCTGACAGAGCAATAAAATAAAAGCCATGACAGCCACCTCGCAAACAAGAGGTGGCTGTCATTTATCAGGTTTGAAAAGTTTTCAAAACTGTTTGCCCGAGGAGAAAGGAAGCTGGGGTAGTCCGAGTAGAATGAAATCGAGGTGCGGTTAATCCAAGAAACTCGGACTTGTGCTAATATTGATATGGACGGGTCTTTAGATTATTCTTGATGTAAATTTGCTTAAATTCCTGAAATTTTAGGAGCCTTTAAATCGGCATGTCCAACCACAGTAGGGAATTTTCGGAAGAGTTGTTGCGGGGAATTCTGTCACAAGTGGGCGAGGGTGTTTTTCTGACAGACCCCCAGGGACGATGCCTTGATGTCAACGCGCATGGCTGCGAGATGTTGGGCTTCCTTCGGGAAGAACTGATTGGCGTCCCTCTGTTCGACCTGATCCTCGAAGGGGAACGAGACCAGGTGCGGGTCCACGTTAATCAGGTTCTCGAATCGGGGGAGGCAATCGTTGGCGCTACCGCCTTTGTCAAAAAGAACGGTGAACTCTTTGAGATTGAGTTCCACGGAAGCCGCCTGTCTAATGGACAATTTCTGATCGTGATACGGGATATCAGCGGACGCAAGTTGGCCGAGCAAAGCATGCGCGAACTGGCCGACCAATGGCAGGCCACCTTCGACGCTACCAGCGACGCGATCATGCTCTTGAATAAGGAGCAGCATATCCTGTGTAGTAACCGTGCCATGCAGGAACTTTTCGGCAAGACCGCTGCCGAACTGACGGGGAAGTTTTGCTGGCAGATCGTGCATAATACGGATTCACCCATCGTCAATTGCCCGACCTGCCGCATGATACAGACCCTTCGGCGTGAAAGCGAGGAAATCGAACGGAATGGACGCATCCTGGAGGTGACCGTGGATCCCGTCTTTGGCCGAGGCGGAACGCTTCTGGCTGCCATTCACGTCATCCGTGACATCACTGAAAAACGGCAGATGGTGCAGGCCATGCAGGAAAGCGAGGAAAAGTATCGTCAGATCTTTGACCTCGGCGCGGATGCCATTTTCCTGGTAGACAACGAGACAGGTCAAATCCAGGATGTGAATCGAATTGCCTCTGAGATGTATGGATTTACACGCGAAGAACTGTTGCTGCTTCGTAATGTGGACCTTTCGGCCCAGCCTCACGAAACGCGCAAAGCCACCCAGACGGGCGTAACCAATATTCCGATTCGTTACCATCGCAAGAAGAATGGCGTGGTCTTTCCTGTTGAAATTACGGCTTCTCATATTAGTTATAAAGGCAGGCCTGCCCATATTGCCGCCATTCGTGATATTTCCGAGCGTATCAAGGCCGAGCAAGCTTTGATGGAGAGCGAAGCCAAGTTCCGCAGCTTGGTGGAGCAATCTCCCGATGGGATCATCATTGTCGACGAGGAGGGGACGGTGGTCGAGTGGAATCGCGGCCAGGAATTGCTTTCTGGTTTGAAACGAGAAGAGGTGTTGGGGGAACCCATTTGGGAAATCCAATACCGATTACTTCCACCCGAAATACGGTCCGCGGATTTTACTGAACGCGTCAGGGAGCAGACCCGACGGACTTTGGAAACTGGCTTGGGAGGCGGACTAAACCTGCCGCGTGAGACGGTTATCCTGCGTCCCGACGGGGCACGCTGTGACATGGAAGTGGTCATGTATACCTATAAAACGGACCTTGGTTATCGTGTGGGCAGTATTGCACGGGATATCACTGAGCGTAAACAGGTGGAAAAACGCCTGGAGCACCTGGCCATGCACGACGGCCTGACGGGATTGCCAAACCGACAACTCTTCCAGGACCGTCTGCACTTTGCAATCGAACGCGCCCGCCGCGAAGAACGCAGCATGTTGGCTGTCATGCTACTTGACCTGGATAATTTCAAGGAGATCAATGACACCTATGGCCATGCTTATGGTGACCGTTTGTTGCAGTTCGTGGCTGAACGCTTGCGCAGTTGCCTGCGCAAATCGGACACGGCGGCACGCATGGGCGGCGATGAGTTCACTCTGATCAATGAAGATATGTCCGATATCCATGCTTGTAGTTTGGTGGCGCAAAAGGTGCTGAACGCCGTTTCAGAGCCGATGCAGATTGATGGTCACACCTTTGTGATTTCAGCAAGCATCGGCATCAGCCTGTACCTGACCGACAACGACGACGCGACAACCCTCCTGCGCAAGGCCGACATTGCCATGTACCAGGCTAAAAGATCCCGAAATTGCTATCATTTCTACGATCCTTCTCCTCCATCTGCTTGATGGGCATACCATCTTGTGGGGACAAATCTGCGCAGCATCTGCTACAATTGGGCGCTGAAATCCAATCAAGGAGAAGAAACCCCATGTCTCAATCAAAACGCGTCCAGATGCGAGAGAAAAGGCAGCAGCAACAGACACGCAATACCCAGATCATGATCGCTTTGGGAGTGCTGATAGTGGCGGTAATTGCTGTGACTTTGTGGATGAGCCGCCCTCAGTCCACCTCGTCCGCCTCGGGCGAGCCGCCCATGAGCATCGACGTCAACAAGCAATACTTCGCCACGGTCAAGATGGCCAAGGGCGGCGAGTTTGTTATTCAACTGTATCCTGATAAAGCACCTCACGCTGTCAACAGTTTTGTGTATCTTGCACGTAAGGGCTACTTCGACGGAACCACCTTTCACCGTGTGTTGGAGGGATTCATGGCCCAGGGCGGCGACCCCACAGGCACAGGCACGGGCGGACCTGGTTATGAGTTCGCTAACGAAGACAGTGACCTGACCTTCGACAAGGCGGGCGTGGTGGCGATGGCCAACGCAGGCCGCGATACCAACGGCAGTCAGTTCTTCATCACCTTCGGCCCTGCCGAATTTCTCAATGGCGGCTACACCATCTTCGGCCAGGTTACCGAAGGCATGGACGTGGTCAACGGTATCACGCGCCGCGACCCCGAGCAAAACCCGACCTTTACAGGCGACGCCATCGAAAGTGTGACCATCACCGAGAAGTAATCGTAAGCCTCCGAGCTACAACTCGGAGGCTTGCTCTTGAAAATGTCTGCTGACCCACTTTCCACTTTGCTCGAACGAGCCATCGCCGCCCGCGCGGACCTGTTCGATTCGCGCCATGAGACGGCTTTCCAGATCGGAAGAGCGTCGTGTAGGGAAAGAGTGTAGATCTCGGTGGTCG
>CALFXA010000229.1 GCA_937928015.1 uncultured Anaerolineales bacterium
TTCGCGAAGGCGGTCTGACCGTTGGCGCGGGTGTCGTTACCAAGATCATCGAGTAAACTGGAAAGTTGGTAAGCAAGCATGGCTTCTAAGAAGAAGGATATCCGCCCGGTCATCACACTCCAGTGCAATGACTGCAAGGAGCGGAACTACACCACCGAGAAGAATCGCCGCAACGATCCCAATCGGCTCGAGTTCAAGAAGTATTGCCCGCGCTGCAAAAAGCACACGGCGCATCGCGAAACGAAATAGTAATAGGTTGGGTGGTTGCTGGGCCGTCAAAGTTCGGCGGCCACCCAACAACCTAGGCCAGTAGCTCAATTGGTAGAGCACTCGTCTCCAAAACGAGCGGTTGTGGGTTCGATTCCTGCCTGGCCTGCCTGAGGCAACGCCGCTGTCTGCGGCGTTTTAGCCGTAAAAAACAAGAAGGAGTACGGCCTTGGCAGAGAAAGAGAAAAAAGGAAAGGGCCCGAATGCCATCCAACTGTTCTATCGCGAGACAGTTGGTGAATTAAAAAAAGTGTCCTGGCCCACTTGGCCCGAGGCCCGTCGGCTTACGGGTCTGGTTCTCTTGGTGATGGCGGTCGTGGGTGTTTTTCTGGCTGCCGTGGAGGAACTTGCCGTCCTGTTGCTTAAACTGGTCATCGGCAGCTAGTGTAAGAACGAGGTCTTGATGGACGTGCTGGAACCGGAAGAAAAATTCGAGCAGGAGCCGATGGACAATGAGACCCCCGGGGAGCCTTTGGCTCATTCGGAGGTTGCTCCGTTGCTGGACCCCGAGCCTGTTGAGCCGCGGTCCAAATCTTCGACTCCAGTCGAGCCTGCTCCCGCCGATCTGCCTGCGGATGGCGGTCCGGCCTGGTTCGTGGTGCACTGTTACTCGGGCTACGAGAACAAGGTTCGTCATAACCTGGAACAACGTATCGAGACCATGGGCATGAAGGACAAGATCTTCGACGTGGTTATCCCGACCCAGGAAGAGATCGAAGTCAAGGACGGCAAGCGCCGCACCGTGGAACGTCACATCTTCCCCGGTTACGTGCTGGTCAACATGGCCCTCTCGGAAGAGTCTTGGTACGTGGTTCGTAACACCCCTGGCGTGACTGGCTTCGTGGGCATGGGCAATGACCCGACCCCGCTGCGCCCCGAGGAAGTGGCTCAGATTGTCAAACGTATGGAGGCGGAAGCGCCCACGGTCAAAGTCACGTTCAAGGTGGGGGAGCGTGTCCGCATTGTGGATGGCCCGTTCAACGATTTCCGCGGTGTGGTCTCGGAGATCGACATGGAGCGCACCAAGGTGCGCGTGATGGTGTCCTTCTTCGGGCGCGAGACGCCGGTGGAGTTGGACTTCCTTCAGGTCGAGAAGGCTTAATTTGGCAGTACCAGGTCCGGGGTCCCCGGCCTGATGCGTGGGAGGGCGTCCCGTAAATCGCCCGCTACAACCACACCTGTCCCTGCAGTTCAGGCACAGGCAAGGAGAAAAAATGGCAAAGAAACTGAAAGCAATCGTACGTCTCCAGCTCGAAGCTGGAAAGGCCAACCCGGCGCCCCCGGTCGGCCCTGCGCTGGCCAGCCATGGCATCAACATCATGGCTTTCTGCAAGGAGTACAACGCCCGCACGTCCAACCGCCCGGGCGAGACGCTCCCCGCCGAGATCACCATCTATACCGATGGCTCGTTCACCTTCGTGCTGCGCACGCCGCCCGCGGCTGTGTTGCTGCGCAAGGCTGCCAAGGTCGAGAAGGGCTCTGGCGTGCCGAACAAGGACAAGGTCGGCAAGGTGACTCGCGCGCAGGTGAAGGAAATCGCCGAGCTGAAGATGAAGGACCTGAACGCGATCGACATCGAAGGCGCGATGAAGCAGGTCGAAGGCACCGCCCGCTCGATGGGCATCACGGTAGTTGAATAATTTGGTGGGAGGGTTGTGACCCGGTCACGCCCGTTTGCACCACGGAGGAACTCATGGCAAAACACGGTAAAAAATATCTGGCCGCTCTGGCCAAAGTGGAAGCGGACAAGCTGTATTCTTCGCATGAGGCGATGACCTTGGTGAAGGAGACCGCTACCGCCAAGTTCGACTCGACGGTGGAAGTTCACCTTCGCACCGCTCTGGATCCCCGCCAGGCCGATCAACAGGTGCGCGACGTGGTCGTGCTCCCCAACGGCCTCGGCAAGACGGTCCGCGTGCTGGTCTTCGCCCAGGGCGAAGGCGCCGCCAATGCCCGTGCCGCTGGCGCTGACATGGTGGCCGATGACGACGAGACGTTGAAGAAGATCGAGGGCGGCGCGCTCGACTTCGACGTGGCGATTGCCACGCCGGACGCGATGGGCAAGGTCGGCCGCCTCGGTCGTGTGCTCGGCCCCCGTGGCTTGATGCCGAACCCGAAGGCTGGTACGGTGGTCCCCGCCCAGGATCTGGAGCGCGCCATCAGGGAAGCCAAGGCTGGCCGCGTGGAATTCCGCCTCGATAAGACCGGCAACATCCACGTTTCGGTGGGGAAGGCCTCCTTCACCGCCGAGAAACTGCACGAGAACTTCGCCGCTCTGATGGACGCGATCCGCAAGGCTCGCCCGTCTGGTGCGAAGGGTGCCTACATCAAGCACATCACGGTTGCCGCCACTATGGGCCCGGCCATCAAGGTCGACCCGAGTGAGGCTGCTTCTCTTGAGGTAAGCGGGTAGTTCTACCCGATAAAACCTAGCAAGCCACTTCGCCAGTGACGGCGGGTGTCCCTCGAAAGAGTGACTTAATATCCTGCTCAGGTGGAGACGAATTGCAATTGACGGCTTTTGGGCCGTTTCCCTGCCAAGGGTGTTCCCTGTGAACAGCAAGGAGTCTTTGCCTGTAAGTGGCAAAGACTCTTTTGTTGAAAGGAGGTGAATCCCTTTGGCAATTTCTAAGCAGCGCAAGCAAGAAGTCCTGGACCAGTATCAGGATTGGCTGAAGCGCAGTCAGGCTGTGATCCTTGTGGAGTACAGCGGCGCCAACATGAAGATGTTGGACGCCATGCGCGCCAAGGTGCGTGAATCAGGCGGCGAGTTCCATATCGTCAAGAACACCCTTGTCCGTCGCGCCTTCACGGACCAAGGCATGAACTTGCCGGCTGATGCTCTCGTGAAGAGCACGGCCGTGTCGTTCGCGTTTTCGGACCCGGCAGCTACCGCCAAGGCTTTGAATGAAGGATTGAAAGGCAATGAGTTCTTCAAAGTCAAGGCAGGCTTCATGGCCGGGCAGGCTCTCAGTGCCGCTCAGGTCAAGGCCCTGGCTGACATGCCGCCGCTGCCTGTCGTCCGCGCTCAACTGTTGGGCGTACTCCAGGCTCCTGCTGGCAAGTTGGTCCGCACGATTGCCGAACCCGCACGTGGTTTGGCGGCTGTGGTCAAGGCTTTCTCCGAGAAGGCTCCCGCCGCGGCGTAAGTTCGACCCTGATTTCAAATTCAAAATTAGTTACCTGGCAAGGTAAGGAGTAATTACAATGTCTGAGAAGCTCGAAAAATTCGTGGAGGAACTCTCCACCCTGTCCGTCCTCGAGGCGGCTGAACTCGTCAAGATGCTCGAAGAGAAGTGGGGCGTTTCCGCCGCCGCTCCCGTCGCCGTGGCCGCTGTTGGCGGCGCCGCCGCTGCTGCCGAGCCCGTCGAAGAGAAGACCGAGTTCGACGTGGTCATCAAGGATGCCGGCCCCAAGAAGATCGAGGTCATCAAGGTCATCCGCCAACTCACCAGCCTGGGCTTGGGCGAAGCCAAGACCCTGGCCGAGACCGCCGGTGGCAAGATCCTCTCCGCTGTGGGCAAGGATGCCGCCACGGATGCCAAGAAGAAGCTCGAAGAAGCTGGCGCGGTCATCGAGGTCGCGTAAGTTTTTCTACTCGAATCAAAAGACGGTCCTCTTTTGGAGGACCGTCTTTTTGTTTTATGCTGTTCGAGGGCTCAGGAGGGCAGACCGTTCATCCTGCGGATGACCATGACCACCTTGCCGTTAATCTCCACGGGCTTGCTCTTGGGGACGTAGATGGGTTTCATGGTGGGATTGGCAGGCTGGAGGCGGTAGCCGTCTTTTTCCTTGAAGAAATACTTGAGGGTGTACTCGTCATCCACGCGGACGGCGACCATCTCACCGTTGCGGGCTTCGACTGCCTTTTTCATCACGACGATATCGCCATCGTTGATCATGGCATCGATCATCGAATCGCCTTTGACTTCGAGGGCGTACAAGTCGCCGCCTTTTTCGCGGGTGGAGAGCAGGCTGCGGGCAATCTCCACGGCCTTGTATTCCTTGTCGTTCATATAATCCACGCCGGGCTCGGGGACCAGCATCAGTGGGCCAGCGGCAATCGGACCCAGAACCGGCACGCGGACAGTGTCGGCCAGGGCGCTGGTATTTGCCAGGCGTACGCCGCGCGAAATCTTGCGGTCGCGTTCGATCAAACCCTGCTTTTCCAACTGGTCGAGATAGTAATTGACCACCGAGGTGGACGAGATGCCTGTCTTTTCGCCGATCTCGCGGATGGAGGGTGGATATTTATTTTCTTTCTGATATTCCTGAAGGAAGTCCAGGATTCTCTGGTGGCGTTCGCCGAGGCCTTTGCTTTTTCGAACCATCATCATCATTCGGGTCTCCTGCCAGATTTCTGGCTTAAAAGCATAAATCGCTCATTTGTGCTAGAAATCATACCCGAACGCCTGTTCTGTGTCAAGGCTGGCGCGAAGCCAATTTAAGCGAACTCAGACCCAGGTGCGGCGGCGCATCCAGGTGAACATGACGATGGGCAGCAGCCCCGTGATCACAAGCATCAAGATGAAGGCTTCGCGGCTGGTCCAGCCGAGTAGGTGCGCCACGGGTTCGAAGAAATTCATGCCAAAGAAACCTGTGATAAAGGTGATCGGCATGAATAGGGTGGTGATGATGGTGAGGGTCTTCATCACTTCATTCATGCGGTTGTTGACCACCGAGAGGTAGGTGTCGAGCACGCTGCCTACCAGGTCACGCAGGCTTTCATTCAGGTCATGGACGCGGACCAGGTGGTCGTAGATGTCGCGGAAGAAGATGCGGTCGTGCGGGTCGATTACGTGGAAGTCGTCGCGGGCCAGTTTGTTGAGCACTTCGCGCTGGGGTAGGGTGACGCGCCGCATGGTCAGGAGCAGACGTTTGAGGGTGAAGAGTTCCTGCAGGGTGCTGGGCGTGGGACGGTCGAAGACTTGGTCCTCGATTCCATCCAACGCTTCATCCACGCGTTCGACGATTGGCATGTAGTGCGTGACCAGGTTGTCGGCCAGGCGATAAAGCAGATGGTCGGCGCCCTCGTGGGCGTGGCGCGGATCGCGCAGATACAGCGCCCAGACCTCGTCCACGAAATCCATCGGCTGGTCGTGATGGGTGACGATGTAGTTGCGCCCGACGAAGATGTCGAGTTCGTCCATATTGGATTCCCAATCGGCACTGACCATCATGTAGTTCAACACGATGTACAGGTACTCGTCCCAGTCGTCCACCTTGGGTGAGTGAATCTCCTGCAGGGCATCGTCGATGGCGAGGGGATGGAAACCAAAAGATTCGAGGACGGGCAGGCTGGCCTCGGGCGTCTCGCCCGAGAAATCCACCCACAAAAGGCCGCGGCGATCCTTGGCCAGGCGCGGAAATTCCTCGGGCGGGATGTCGGTACGGGGCGGTTTGTTGGGGGAGAAGTGTGCGGATCGGATCATCAGAGCTCCAAAAAGGCTTGAAAATTGCGTATAAGCACGAATTTCTTGAGAATTTTAAAGAGGATATTGAAATTGTCAAATTTTAACTTGACAATTTCAAATTAAGTTATATAATGTTTTCATAATACAGTTTAGAACTTAAAGATAATCAAGTTGGTTTTGAGCTTTTGAAAGGAGCGCGACATGGAAAGCCTGCAATTGGAAGTAATGGCTGAAGAACGACGACAACTTTTGATCCGCACCATGCACCAGGTCCGCCTGGAGGCTGAAGGGATGCCCTTCCGTCTGGGCTGGTTCGCGCGGACCATGCTGACGGTCGGCCAGTGGATGATCGTCTTCGGCGAAGGCCTGCGTCAGCGGTACGACCGGGCTCGGGTCGAGGCGCATCCTGTCCGCCGTACGCTTTCGATGAATTAACGCTGATTGTACCTGACACGAGTGTAGCCTACCAAGTCCATTCCACCCGGAGAGAACGCCATGTACCCTGCCTTGAACCGATGTCCCGTCTGTAAATCTGAATTGACCGTTACCCGTCTGCAATGCTTCACTTGCGACACCGCCATCGAGGGCCGCTTCACCAGCGGACAGTTTGCCAACCTGTCGCCCGAACAGGTCGAGTTCATCGTCACGTTCGTGCGCTGCGAGGGCAAGATCAACCGCATGGAGCAGGAGATCGGCCTGTCGTATCCCACCATCCGCAACCGCTTGCATGAGGTGATCCGCGCGCTGGGCTTCGAGCCCGGCAAGGACGAGGCACCCGCCGAGGTGACCGAGGGTCAGCGCCGTTCGATCCTCGATGACCTGAACGCGGGCAAGATCACGGCCGATGCGGCCATGCGCATGCTGCGTGGCGAGGAGGAGTAGCCATGAACCGCACCATTTCCACGGGGCCCAACCCCCGTATCGTGGTCGAGTCAGTCGGCGGCGACCTGAGCGTCGTCGGATGGGAAGGGGAGGACGTCCTCCTCAAGGGTGACGAGGATGAAATCCGCTTCAACCAAAACGGCGACCTGGTGACCGTTTCTTCGGCTGATGACCTGTCCCTGAGGATTCCCCGCAACGCCCAACTGCGGGTCGATACCGTGGGCGGCGACATGTCGCTGCGCGGCGTCATTGGCGGGGTCGAGCTGGCGAACATCGGCGGCGACCTCTCGGTGCGCGATGTGGGCATGATCGCCATCGATAACGTCCAGTCCGATTTCAGCCTGCGCGGAGCGCGTGGCAATCTGTCCGTGAAGAATGTCGCGGGCGATGCCTCGGTGCGCGACGTGGAGGGTAACGTCAGCCTCTCGGTCGGCGATGACCTGGCGTTGCGCAATGTGGTGGGTGGAAACATCTCCGCCAATGTGGGCGAGGACGTGGTGCTCTACCTAACGCTCGACGCCGGGCAGGCTGTGAGTGTGACGGCGGGCGACGATATTTTATTGGTAATGGCGCCGCAGTCCAATGCGACCGTGTCGATGAGCGCGGACGAGATCGAGGTCGAATGGCCCGGCGTGGAGAACGTCGAGGACCAGACCTCGTACGTGTTGACCGTGGGCAACGGCTCGGCGGTGGTCAGCCTGAATGCGGGCAGCGATATCCGCGTGACGGGCGAGAGTGGCGCGGGCGAGTCGGCGGAGGAACACGGCAACTTTGCAGGCATGATGTTCGACTGGTCCAGTTTCGGCGACCAGCTCAACGAACGTGTCAACCGCCGCCTGGAAGAGGCCGCGCGCCGCGCCGAGGAAGCCAGTCGCCGAGCCGCCCAGCAGGCCGAGCGCGCCGCGCGCCGCGCCGAAGCGCGGGTCCGCGGGCGGGCCAAGGTGGGGCGCTGGAACTGGAACATCGAGCCTGGATCGTTCCCTCCGCCGCCTCCGCCCCCGCCGCGTGATCCCGTTTCGGAGGAGGAACGCGTGGCAATCCTCAAGATGCTGGCGGAGAAGAAGATCACCGCCGATGAAGCCGATGCTTTGCTGGCCGCGCTGGAAGGAGGCTCGTAATGTCCTCGGAAGAACGCAGACAAATCCTTGCGATGGTGGAGGCTGGCAAGATCTCCGCTGAGGA
Organism: uncultured Anaerolineales bacterium; assembly: GCA_937928015.1. GTDB lineage: Bacteria > Chloroflexota > Anaerolineae > Anaerolineales > Villigracilaceae > JACPVF01. The sequence continues at coordinate 7,746 of CALFXA010000229.1, forward strand.
GGCGCTGTCTCTCATCAAGGAATTGGAACAGGACTCCGCCGAAGCGGAGTCCGCGCCCTATGAAGCGGAAGCAGGCGCGGCCCCGGAAACGGGCTCGGGGACCTCATCCCCGAACTCGGCCCCTGAGCTCGAGCGGACCGCCGCCAAGGCCCGCAGCCTGTGGCAGATCCCGTTATGGATCGGGGTGGGCGTCACGGTGCTGAGCGCGCTCGGCATGTATGCGGTGATGCAGAACGCTGGCATGAATTTCTGGTTTTATTGTTTGATGATGCCGCTGTTCCTGGGTGTGGCGGTGATTGCCCTGGCTGGCTGGAGCCGCACGGCGCACTGGCTGTTCGTTAATGTGGACCGCTCGCGCTCGGAGGACGGCCCAAGGCGTATCTTCCTCGGCTTCCCGCTCCCGCTCGGGCTGGCAAGCTGGTTCCTGCGCATCTTTGGGCACCGCATCGAAGGCCTGAAGGAGAACGACGTAAACGGGATGATGCAGGCCATCTCGATGGTTCAGACAGTTCACGAGCCGTTGATCGTCAATGTGGACGACAGCGAAGACGGCGAACGTGTGCAAGTGTACATCGGTTAGGAGGCACAACATGACAAGCGTTGAAGAGCGAATGAAGATTTTGAAGATGATCGAAGAGGGAAAGATCAGCGCGGAGGAAGGCGCCAAATTGCTGGCCGCCTTGCGTGATGGCGGCCGCCGCGGACCCGGCGTCCCGACCCCGCCGCGCCCGCCCGGGGCGCCTGGCGCGCGCTGGCTGCGCATCCGCGTGACGGATACCACCACGGGCCGCTCGAAAGCCTCGGTGCAGATTCCGTTGGCGCTGGTGGATGCGGGCATGAAGATCGGCGCGCATTTCGCCCCCGAGGTCGAGGGCGTCGACATGTCCAATGTGATGGAAGCCATCCGCTCGGGCATGACCGGCAAGATCATCGACGTCACCGACGAAGAGGACGGCGAGCACGTGGAGATCTTCGTAGAGTAGGTGGTATCACGACCCCTGGTCGTGTTCCCTGCGAGGCCGCGAGGTGTGTAGGAGCATTTCGCGGCCTCAATGTTTAATCCCACGGCGTGGGGGTGCGAAACCCCTCCGTGGGAGGGCCCCCTCCACCCTGTGTGCGTGATACCCTTGCGCTCGACTCAATACTTGGAGGTGTTTGTGCAGCGTGTCCACCGCTTTTCCGGGATGACCGGCTTTACCATCGTCTGGCTGGGACAGATCGTCTCGGTGCTGGCCAGCATGATGACGCAATTTGCCCTAACCATCTGGGTCTTCGAGAAGACGGGCAGTGTCACCGCTCTGGGGTTGGTGCAGGTCTTCTTCATCACGCCGTTTTTGTTGCTGTCGCCCATTGCGGGCGTGATGGTGGACCGTCATAACCGTAAGCTGATGATGGCAGTCAGCGATCTGGCCAGCGGGGTGGGGACTCTGGCGATCCTGGCGCTTCAAGCGATGGGGATGTTGCAAATCTGGCATCTGTATGCGGCGGCGGTCTTCAACGGACTGGGCAACACCTTCCAATGGCCTGCCTATTCGGCGGCCATCAGCACGATGGTGCCGAAGGAACAGTACAGCCGCGCCAACGGGATGATGTCGCTGATCGACTCCGGGCCCGGAGTGTTCGCTCCGCTGCTGGCGGGAGCCTTGCTCCCCTTCATCGGCCTGACGGGCATCCTAACCTTCGACGTGGTCACGTTCATTCTGGCGATTGCGGCTTTGATGATCGTGGTCGTGCCGCCGCCCGCTCGCACCGAGGACGGAGCGAAAGGGGCGGGCAGCCTGTGGCAGGAATCCCTGTTCGGGTTCAGGTACATCTTCGAGCGGCCCAGCCTATTGGGGTTGCAATTCATCTTTCTGTTTGGCAACCTGTTTGCAGGCATCAGCGGGACGCTGCTCGCGCCGATGATCCTTTCGCGTACGGGCAACGACAGCGTCAGCCTGGGCTTCGTCCAGAGTGCGGGCGCCATTGGCGGGGTGGTGGGTGGAATCCTGTTCAGCGTGTGGGGCGGATTCAAGCGCCGCGTTCACGGGGTGCTGCTTGGATTTACCATCTCTAGTTTTTTCATGGCCCTGTTGGTTGGCGTAGGCCGCAGCCTGCCGTTCTGGGTCGTGCCGATGTTCATCGGGATGGTGTCGGTGCCGATGGTCGGCGCCTCGAACCAGACCATCTGGCAGTCGAAGGTTCCGCCCGATGTACAGGGACGCGTCTTCTCGGCGCGGCGGTTGATTGCCTGGCTGACCAATCCCATCACGCCCATCCTGGCGGGGACGCTGGCCGATTACTGGCTCGAACCTGCCATGCGCGTCCCCGGCGGATTTTCGTCCGTTTTCGAAAGCTGGGTCGGCACGGGACCTGGAGCGGGCATGGCCCTGCTGACGGTCTTCTGCGGCCTGGGCGGGATGCTGGTCGGCCTGAGCGGCTACTTCATCCCCGCCATCCGCAACGCGGAAACGTCCCTGCCCGACCATGACGAACTCCCTGCGGCCGAACCCGCCGTTGCCTGACCTGCCAAGCCCCGAAATTTTCGGGGCTTTTTTATCCTCCGTTCAGGATTAAGCGATACAATCTCAAATCAAATCTGAAATCGGACATCCCATGACCACACTTGATCCTGAAAAACAAAGACAGGCCAAAGAATATTCCCGCATCAACCGCCGTTTGTGGCTGGCAGACACGGCCTTTAGTGCACTGTATGCCCTGGCCTGGTTATTCCTGGGCTGGAGTGCCGCCGTCCGCCACTGGCTGACCGGCTTTGCCGCCAACGAATGGATTCTCGTCCCGCTGTACGTGGCCGTCTTCGGCGGCATCTATTTTGTAATCAACCTGCCGCTCGGCTACTACAGCGGATTCGTCCTGCCGCATCGCTTCGGCCAGTCGAATCAGTCGCTCAAGGATTGGATCGTGGACGAGCTGAAAGGGATCGCCATCGGCGCGCCCATTGGGCTGATCCTGCTCGAACTGCTTTATCTGGCCCTGCGGCTGACGGGGTCCGCGTGGTGGCTGTGGGTGGCGGGCGGATTGCTGGTCTTCAATGTGCTGCTCTCGAACCTGGCGCCCGTGCTGATCATGCCGCTCTTCAACAAGTATGTTCCGCTGGGCGAAGAGCATAAGGAACTGGAAGAACGTCTGCTGCGGCTGGCGGAGCGAGCCAATACCAGGGTCAAAGGCGTGTTCAAATTCGACATGTCCAAACGGACCAAGGCCGCCAACGCCGCGCTGACGGGCCTCGGCAGCACACGCCGCATCATCCTGGGCGACACGCTCATCGACGAATTCACCCCCGACGAGATCGAGACTGTGCTGGCCCACGAGTTGGGACATCAGGTCCACAAGGACATCCTGTTCCTCATCACCACGGGCACGCTGACTACAGCGTTGGGTCTATATCTGGCGTCGCTATTCATGAACTTCGCCGTCGGATATTTTTCCTTCCAGTCCGTGGCGGACGTGGCCGCCTTCCCCGCCTTCATGCTCATCTTGAGCATCTACGGCTTGTTGACCCAGCCGCTCAGTAATGCCCTCTCGCGTTGGCGTGAGAACGTGGCCGATGACTATGCTCTGGAGTCGACGGGAAAAGGCGAGGCATTTGCCTCCGCATTCACGCGGCTGGCGAATCAAAACCTGGGTGAGATCGACCCCGAGAAGTGGGTGGTCTTCATGTTCTACTCGCATCCGCCGCTGGGCGAGCGCATCGAGAAGGCCAAACGATACGCGTAAAAAGTTGCGGCGGAGGTTCACTCCGCCGCAATTGTTTTATGCTGATCTTTCTTTTCTTCGCAACAATAGGGGACCGAGGCGATCCTCCAGCCAGCCGAAGCTCAACTCGAACCACGGCGTGACCCCCAGCCACCACGGCACGTAGATGACTCGCCGTGGATGGCGAATCAGCCGCTGGATGCGTTCCGCAACATAATCCGCGCTGACGCCTATCCGCTCGGTGGGGACGTGTCCGCCGTTCTCCCGTCCCAGGGCCGATTCGCAAAACTCCGTACGGACAGGTCCCGCCCGCACCACGCTGACATTCACTCCCGTGCCGCGAGACTCGCGGTGTAGCGCGGTGGTGAAGGCATCCAGGAAGGACTTGGTGGCGGCGTACAGCGCGATTCCCTGGCTGGGAATGCTGCCCGATACCGACCCAACGTTGATGATGTGACCGTGTTTCCGCGCAAGCATGCCAGGCAGGAACAGGCGGGTCAAGTGGACAGTGGCCTCCACGTTGACATGCAGCATCTCGCGGACCGTCTCCCACGGCATCTTCGAGAAGTAGCCGTACCAGCCAAAGCCTGCATTGTTGATTAGCACGTCCGTTTCGCGGATTTGTTCAAAGATGCGCACACGCTCCACCTCGGAACTCAAATCGGCGGCGAGAACCTCGGCGTTTCCGATCTCCGCTTGCAGCCCCAGCAGACGCTCCAGCCGCCGTGCCACGAGGATGACCCGCCAGCCTGCGGCGGCGAGTCGGCGCGCGGTGGAAGCCCCGATTCCGCTCGAAGCGCCCGTGACAACAGCGGTCCCGACCTTCATCTTTTAGAGCAAGTCTTCCATCAGTTTCATCGGGACGACGGCTGCGCCCACGATGCCAGGTCCCGTGTGGACGCCCAGCACGGGCGAAATGCGCATAACCTCTTCTTTTGCTACGTTGAGTTTGGTACGCAGCAACGCGGACAGTTCATCGGCTTTTTCGCCGAAGCGTCCATGCAGGATGGTGACCCACACAGGCTCGTTGCCGAACATATCTTGAAGGTGGTCGCCCAGGGTGGAGATGGCCTTTGGCATGGTGCGCGCGCTGGTGACGGTGCTGTATTTTCCGTCCGAGCGTTCCACGCGGATGATCGGCTTGAGGTTGAGCAGCGCCCCCGCCATCGCCTTGACGCGCCCGATGCGGCCGCCGCGCGCCAGGTATTCCAGCGTTTCGAGCGTGTACACCACCTCGACCGACTCGCGGATTTTGGTCATGCGTTCCTGAATGGCCTGCATGGTCCAACCCGCCTTGGACGCCAGCGCCGCGGCCATCACCTGGAAGCGCTCGCCGCCCGAGAGGGTCAGCGTGTCCCAGAAGTGGACGTCGGCTTGCGGCTTGGCCTGCTCACCGCCGTCGCGGGCTGCGTTGATCGTGCCGCTCAGTCCCGACGAAATGTGGATGGACAGGATGTTCTTGTCCACGCTGGCGAGTTTCTTGTAGATCTCGGCGAACAACCCGCCTGAAGGCTGGGCCGTGGATGGGATGGCAGGGCGCATCGCTTCCAGACGGTCATAAAACTCATCGGCGGTGATATCCAGTGAGCTGACCTCCCCTTCAGGAAACTGGATGAAGAGCGGGGCCTGGACGATGCCCAAGATCGGAAGAGCGTCGTGTAGGGAAAGAGTGTAGATCTCGGTGGGCGCCGT
>CALFXA010000230.1 GCA_937928015.1 uncultured Anaerolineales bacterium
CGGCGGCGATAGTTCGGTGCCCGTGGCGGTCTTCTCGATCTATCGCAACGCCTTCCACTTCTTCCGCATGGGTGATGCCAGCGCGCAGGCCATTCAACTGGCGCTGCTGGTGGCGGTCTTCATGGGCGTGATGTTCTGGTGGGAACGCCGTTACGTGGTTTACGAATAGGTGCTGGCATGACCAAGTCGCTGCAAAAAACTGTCCTCGATACCCTGGCCTATCTCGTGTTGGGCATTGGCGCGCTGACCATGCTGCTCCCGTTCGTGTGGATGATCTCGGTCTCGTTCCGCGAGCCTGCCCAGCAGTATTCGCGCAGCCTCATCCCCGACCCGATCGTGTTACAGAACTACGCGGACCTGTTTCGGGTCCTGCCCGATAATGCTTTTCTCGCGCTGGTGTTCAACAGCTTCAAGATCTCGATCCTGACCGTCATCGGTCAGATACTGACCTGCGCGATGGCGGCCTTCGTGTTTGCCGTAGTCAAGTTCAAGGGACGCAACCTGCTGTTCGCGCTGCTGCTGGCGACCATGATGATCCCGCCGCAGGTCTCGCTCATCCCGAACTTCATCATTTTCAAGTACATGCATCTGATCGGCACACAGTGGCCGCTGATCCTGCCCGCCTTCTGGGGCGGAGCCTTCGGCACCTTCCTGCTGCGGCAATATTTCCTGACCATCCCACGAGACCTGGTGGATGCCGCCCGCATGGACGGGGCCTCGCTCTTCGACATTTTCTGGCGCATCTACCTGCCGCTCTCGAAGCCTGCGGTGGCGGCGCTGGCAATCTTTGTCTTCAAGGATGCCTGGAACGACCTGCTGCATCCGCTCGTGTACCTGCCCACAGACATGCAGCAAACCACACTGACGGTCGGCCTGGCTTTCTTCCAACAGCAATTACAACTCGGCGGCAAATTCACGGTGTTGATGGCGGGCGCTTTCCTGTCCATTCTGCCGCTGTTGATCATCTTCTTCATCGCCCAGAAGCAATTCATCGAAGGCATTGCGCTGAGCGGCGTGAAGAGATAGCCCTCACCCCAACCCTCTCCCGTGGGGAGAGGGAGATAGGAAAATGTTATGACCAAAATCACATTCATCGGCGCAGGCAGCCTGGGATTCACGGGCGAACTCGTGCGCGACATCCTGACCTTTCCCCTGCTGGAGGATGCCACCATTTCGTTGATGGACATCCACCCCGAGCGACTCGAATGGGCCAAACGTGGCGTGGAAAAATTGATTGAGGCGGGCAAACGCCCCGCCAAGGTCGAGGCGACGCTCGATCGCGCGGAGGCACTCAAAGGCGCGGACGTGGTCCTGACCACCATCCTGGCGGGTTCCACCGAGGTCTGGCGTCACGACATCGAGATCCCCAAGAAATACGGCGTGGACATCAACGTCGGCGACACGCGCGGGCCGAGCGGCATCTTCCGCTTCCTGCGCACCATCAACCCCATGATGGACATCGTGCGCGACATGGAAAAGTATTGCCCGAACGCGGTACTACTCAACTACACCAACCCGATGGCCATGCTGGTCTCGGCCATTCAGAAACAGTCCTTCATCACCACCACGGGCCTGTGTCATTCGGTGCAGGGCACGGCCATGATGCTGGCCGAATGGATCGGCGCGAAATACGAAGACATCGATTATGTCTGCGCGGGCATCAACCATCAGGCCTGGTACCTCGAATACAAATGGAACGGCGTGGACGCCTACCCGCTGATTCACAAAGCTATCAGCGAGCGGGCCGAGATCTACACCGCGGAACCTGTCCGCAACGAGATGTATCTGGCCATCGGCAAATATGTCACCGAGAGCAGCGGCCACAACTCTGAATACAACCCGTGGTTCCGCAAGCGCCCCGACCTGATCGAAAAATACTGCACGCATGGCACCAACTGGAATCCTGGCGAGTACGCCTACATCCTCAAGGAATATCAACACAACGAAGCCACCTGGAAGGACCAGGTCAAGGAGCGCCTGGCCCAGCCGCTGACTGAACAGGACTTGCAGCGCGAGCACGAGTACGCCGCCTACATCATCAACGCCCTGCGCGGCGGCGAGATGTTCAAATTCAACGGCAATGTGCGCAACACGCATCTCATCACCAACCTGCCCGAGGACGCCTGCGTCGAAGTGCCCGTGGTCGTCGACCGCGCTGGCTTCCATCCCATCCACGTCGGCGCACTGCCTGCCGAGTGCGCACTGCTCACCCAGCTTTCCAGCGGCATCGAGGAGCTTGCCATTCAAGGCTCACTGACGGGCGACCCCACCGCCATCTACCGCGCCATCTGCCACGACCCGCTCACCTCGGCTGTGCTGTCGCTGGCCGAGATCAGGCAGATGACCAACGAGTTGTTCGCCCAACACAAAGATTATCTGCCGCAGTTCAAACATCATGTGGTCTAGGCTGGCGCTCCTCTTTCTTCTTGCCTCTTTCCTTCTAGGATGCACCCCCGCAACGGCGACACCCATCCCTGCGACGTTTACTCCCGTCCCTGCGACCCTGACCGTTGCTCCCGTTTCGACAAAGGAACCTACGCTCATGCCCTCTCCCGTTTCCTCATCCAATACTTGGTGGCGTCCTACGGTTGGACTCACCTGGCAGTGGCAGATCGGCAACCTCGACATCGACACCTCCATCCAGGCCGAAGTCTACGACATTGACCTATACGTGGACCAGGCCATCATCGACGAACTCCACGCCCAGGGCCGCAAGGTCATCTGCTACATGAGCGTCGGCTCCTTCGAGGATTGGCGCCCCGACAAGGACCAGTTCCCCGCCGAAGTACTCGGCAAGGACTACGACGGCTGGCCCGGCGAGAAGTGGCTCGACATCCGCCGCATCGACCTGCTGGCCCCCATCATGCTGGCGCGTCTCGACCTGTGCAAGGCCAAAGGCTTTGATGCCGTGGAGCCCGACAACATGGAAATCTACACCAACGACACGGGCTTCCCGCTGACCTATGAAGATCAACTGAAGTACGCGCTCTGGCTGGCCGACGAAGCCCACAAACGCGGACTCGCCGTCGGTCAGAAAAATGCTTCAGACCAGGTGGCTGATCTTGTGGACATCTACGACTTCGCCATCACCGAGGATTACTTCTACTACGGGGATGCCGAATCCATGCTGCCGTACATTCAGGCGGGCAAACCCGTCTTCGCCGCTGAGTACGCCGACCTGCCAGGCGACTTTGCGAAATTCTGCGAACAATCCCAAAAGCTCGGCTTCAGCACCATCCTCAAGAACCGCGGCCTGGACGCCTGGCTGCAAACCTGTCCGTAAAGAAGTTTGAAGGTTGGAAAGTTGCAGGTTGCAAGTGGACGATCTAACCTTCAAACTTGCAACCTGCAAACCTTAAATCTGAACCCTGGAACCTGATCTATGAAACCCATCTCCATCGGCAAACTGCGCGGACTGCAACAATGCACCTCCCCACGCGGCACCTTTACCTGTCTCGCCCTCGACCATCGTCAGAACCTGCGCAAGGCCAACCCCGCTTTCGTGGACGACGCCGAACTGAGCCGCTTCAAAGTGGACGTCACTGCCGCGCTGGCGGCCGAGTCCACCGCCGTGCTGCTCGACCCCGAAGTCTCTGCGGCGCAGGCCATCGCGGCGGGCGCCATCCCTGGCCGCACGGCCTTCGTCGTGGCGGTCGAGTCCACGGGCTATACGGGTGACGCCACCGCGCGCCGCGCGCAGATCATCCCTGGCTGGAGCGTAGAGAAGGCCAAACGCATGGGCGCCAGCATGATCAAGCTGCTGGTCTACTATCATCCCGATTCGCCCACCGCTGCCGAGACCGAAGCATTCACCAAAAATATCGCCGCTGAATGTATCCGTCACGACCTCGGTCTGATGCTCGAACCGCTGTCCTATTCGTTGACCGATGCCAAATTGACCAGCGATGAAAAGCGCTACGTGGTGGTCGAGACCGCCCGCCGCCTGACGCCCATCCCAGGCGTGGACCTGCTCAAGGCCGAACTCCCGCTCGATACGGCCGACACCGACCCCGAGCATCTCCTCGCGGCCTGTGCCGAGGTCAGCGCCGCCTCCGTCACGCCGTGGATTCTGCTCTCGGCGGCCGTCTCCTTCGAGAGCTATCAGCGCCAGATCATCGCGGCCTGTCAGGCGGGCGCAAGCGGCATCGCCGTCGGCCGCGCCGTCTGGCAGGAAGCCGTGACCATGCCTGTCGAGGCGCGCGCCGAATTCCTGCGTACCATTGCTAAGGAACGCCTGATGCGCCTCAACGCGTTGTGTACCGCGCTTGCCAAGCCTGTCAGTGATTTTTACACTGCCGACGCGCCGTTCGATTGGTATAAAATGTATTGATGGACATGGGGCGGGGTTTCCCCGCCCATACGAACATCATGAAATCCTTCGATATCCTTGTTGCTGGCGAGATCAACCCCGACCTCATCCTCACGGGTGACGTCATGCCCGCCTTCGGTCAGGTCGAAAAACTGGTCGATGCTGCGGCGTTGACCATCGGCTCGTCGTCGGTCATCTTTGCGTGCGGCGCGACGCGGCTTGGGCTGAAGGTTGCGTTCATCGGCAAATGCGGCGACGATGTCTTCGGTCGCTTCATGCTCGATCAGATGCTGGCTCATCATGTGGATGTGAGCAATGTGCTCGTCGTCGCGGGCGGATCGACGGGCCTGAGCGTGATCCTCAACCGCGGCGTGGACCGCGCCATCCTGACGCACCCCGGCCTGGTCGCCGACCTACAGGCCTCGGACATCGCTAACGGGCTGCTGGCGCGGGCGCGTCATCTCCATGTTTCATCCTATTTTTTGCAGACGAAATTGCAGGCAGGCTTGCCCGCTCTTTTCGAACGCGCCCGTGCGCTCGGGCTGACCACTTCACTCGACACGAATTACGACCCGTCCGAAGCCTGGTCAGGATTCGACGAGCTTCTCTCGGCCACGAATGTTTTCCTGCCGAACGAGGCCGAAGCAAGGTCGCTGACAGGCGCGGAAAATGTCGACGAAGCGGCGGGTAGGCTGGGGTCAAAGGTGGAAACGCTGGCAATTAAGTTGGGAAAAGCTGGGGCGTTGGGAATCTCAGAGAGTCAGAAGATCCAGGTGGAAAGTATTCCTGTAAAAGTAGTGGATACTGTTGGGGCGGGCGACTCGTTCGATGCTGGGTTTATCTACGGATATTTGAACGATTGGCCGTTGGAAAAATCGCTGCGGCTGGGGGCCGTGTGCGGCGCGCTCTCGACGCGCAAGTCGGGCGGGACGGCCGCACAGCTCACGCTCGAAGAGGCGACGGCGTTCTTATGATCCTGTGTGTGACCCCCAACCCTGCCATCGACAGGACCTTGCAGGTCGATGCCTTGCGCGTGGGCGAGGTGCATCGTGCCGCGCACGTGCTGTCGACGGCGGGCGGCAAGGGCATCAACGTGGCGCGCACGGTACGAACGCTGGGCGGAGAACCGTTCTGCCTGGGACTGGTCGGCGGTCACACGGGCGACCTGCTGGCCGACCTGGTGAAACAGGAAGGCCTATCCGCGCATTGGACAAGGATGCGGGGCGAGACGCGCACCTGCGTGATCGTGACCCAGCCCGCGCATGATGCCACGCTCATCAACGAGCCTGGCGTGGACGTGAGCGCCGAGGAATGTGCCGCGTTCATTGTAGATGTGAAAACTTATGCGGCTCAGGCAGAACTGATCTGCATCAGCGGCAGCCTGCCGCCCGCTTTCCCGTTGAGCCTGTTCGAATCTTTGTTGAAGAGTCTAGTGGCGCGCGGCAAGCCCGTTTGGGTAGACACCAGCAAGCAGGCGTTGAAAACCGCGCTCGGCGTACGCGGCCTGAACATCAAGGTCAATGCTTCTGAACTGGGTGAAGCGCTCGGCGTGGAAATCGTCAGTGCAGAGCAAGTCTGCGATGCCGCCAAAGGGTTGCTCGAAGCGGGCATGCCACAGGTGGCAATCACGTTGGGCAAGGATGGCGCGATCTGGGTCTCGTCGGAGGGAGGCTGGGGAGCATCCTCGCCGAAGATTCAGCCGGTCAGCAGCATCGGCAGCGGAGACGCTTTCCTCGGCGGGCTGGTCACGGCGCTGACCTCGGGCCTATCGCCCGAGCGGGCGCTGTGTCAGGCTGTGGCGGCGGGGGCGGCCAACGCGTTGACTTTTGGCGGGGGAATGTTTTTGCGCGAGGATTTTGAATCCATCCGCCGGGAAATAAAAAGCGCAAAGTTATAAAATCCTAAGATGGGATGAGAAACCGCCACCTGGTTAAAACAAGAACCACCGTCCCGGTACGGTGGTTCTTCTTACTGCTGTCGGGGCGAGAGGATTTGAACCTCCGACCTCTTGGATTGTGCCTCACATCCAAAAACACGTCATGGAACAGATGTTTTATTGTGCCGCGTGAGACAGATGCGTTTATATAGTTTGTAGTTGCCGCCTGCGCATCGGCTTGATCATAAAGATCATCAGGATGGTGCCGAGGTAGGCGCTGAGGAAGTAGACGCCCTGGGTGGGACGGCTCCACAGCAGGACCCACGTGGATGCCGTCATGGCGAGCAGGAGGACCCACAGGGCCAGCTTGTAGAGGCCGAAGAAGGGGATGTACTTCCTGCGGCGGCGGTCGTTGAGGAGGTGCGCGAACTGACCGCGCCGACGGTCGCGGATGAGCCGACCGTGCACGAGGACTTTCCTGGTCTTGCGAGCTTCGATCATCCTGATCATTTCGTGCAGATCTTCGAGCTGTTCTTCAGGGTTTGAGGCGGTGTGAATTTGTTTCCAGTTCATTAGTTCGATTCGCAGGCTAGACCGTTGCCATCGCGGTCGAGGTTATGGATATCGCCAACGCCCAAGGATACACAGTAGTTGTAGCAGGCTTGCGCGCTGGATTGGCTGCCGAAGTCGGAGCAATTGAGAGTATCACCTGAGCATGGACAAACTGCGGATGCTGGGCCAGTAGTGGGACCAATCGTCGGGCTGAGGTAGACGAATGGGGTCGAGGTAGGAATGAGGGTTATAGTGGGACGAACGGTTTGCGTTGGAAACGGGGACTTAGTAGGCCGTGCGGTGCGGGTTTCAGTGGGCAAACCAAGTGTTTGTTGAATTCTGGGAGTATTGTAGGTCGAGGGGGTTGGAGTGATTCCCCCGTCCAGGGCGCCAATGGTCATACCTAGGAATGTTGTCCCGCAACAGCAAAGGACAATGGTAGACAGGATCGATACGATGGCGTTGGCGGGCTTGGCCGTGGACCACTTCCAAAGCCGCTTAAATCGACCATCATCCTGACTGGAAATATTAGGGGCTGGCTGGTCATCTGTGGCTGAGAATTGCAGGCGTGCTCGTTGAGCGGGAGCGGGCTTTGGGCTGCCGACCTGTTTTGAAAAGGATATGCCTGTACCTGGGACGCCAACCGTGGTGCGCACGCCGCGCTTGCCAAAATTGACTGAGCCGCCACGGCCGCCGAGAGAGGTGCTGATCCCAGACTTGCTGAAGTTCAGCTTTACACCTGGTAAGATTTTGATCGATTTTCGAAAGCGAAGTGGCATAGTTACCTCCCAATCTAGGGAACAATTTTGAGCCTATTCTTGATCCTTCGAATGTTGTTCATTCATTCCCAGCAAAAAGAATGCGAATAAAACCATGAATATCAGGTAGAACGATACTTCGTGATCGTCGAAAAATGACCATGTGAGACCCCAAAGCACGAACTGGGCAATAAGAAAAAACCATTCCCGTTTGGTGAGAAGTCCTTTAAGCATGCTCTCCCCTACTTGCGCTGCGCCTCGGGTTTGAAGTTAGCCGAGCGTGCCGCGACTTCTGCCTTTTTGCGCTTCTCAATTTTCATGAGGGCAATCTGACGCATTTCTTCCTGCTCATCGGCGGGCATTTGATCGAGCAGAAACTTCCAGTCTTCAAATTTCACTTCATCGTCAGGCCCAGGAGGCAGTAACCCTGCTTTACGAAATACTGTAATTGGGGATATTCCAAAACCATGCGCGAGGGCTATCAACGCATCAGGCTCTGGCTTTGTTCTTCGCATGTTGACATAGCTGCTAATAACTTGGCGATTAAGGCCAGAAGCGCGAGCTAAGTCTGCTTGAGACCAGCCGCGCGTTTCCATCTCGCTAAGTATCCAATCACTAAATAGTGTGTCCACAGGTGGTGATATTTTGTCTCATAAATAGTAATCAAGTGGATGCTAGTTTGTCGTCATTGCTTGACAAAATTTAAACGATGGTGTAATATGTCGTCAAGTGATTACATAAAGAAATCACACGGAGACAATAGGAGCGAGGACGAATGACAGACAAGAAATTCACCCACATCGGCGTTGAGACCCGCACTCAAAAACAGATCGCCATCCTGGCGAGGATCCAACCCGCGCCGACATCCATGTACGAGCTGGTCGCGGCCTGGACCGCAGATGCCTGGGAAGATGCCAAGCTGGCGGGCCTGGTGACCGACGCCATGTTGGAACCGACAGCCGCCCCCGAGGCCGTTGCTGTAGAAACGTCTGTCGCGCCGCGCCGCCGTCAGCGCATTGGGAGGGATTTCTAAGATGACGCACCTCAAGATCACAGCCGAACCAGTCCCTGGGTACCAAACATCACGGGTGTTGACCAATATCTCACGGGCAAAGAAAGCGGGCGTGCCAGTTTGCCAGGCTTGTGGAAAACCTCTGACCGACCCGATCAGCATCAAACGCGGGTATGGAAATGATTGCTGGGCCGCACTCACCATCGCCATCGTGATCGATATTCCAAGTGCTGTGGAGGCCTGACATGACCACCAAGAAAGACGGGCGCAAGGCCCGCGCACTCTCAAACGCCAACCCCAGCCGACGCGGTCCCAAGAAGGCTCGCAAGGTTGTCAAGCGCGATACCAAGGAAGACTTGCAGAAGCGCATCGATGCGGTGGTAGCAGCCGCCAAGGCACAGGAACAGGCCGAGGCCTCGGGCGTGGACGTAGTCCGCAGCTACGGCCGCCATGCCTACACACAGCGCGTCCGCGCTTCGAGGCTGGGATGAGCCAGATTGCGCCCGCCTGCACAGCCTGGCTGATCCCGCTGCTGGTATTTGGCGGGCTGGCCTTCCTGGCCTGGTCGTTGGAGATCTTTATCTGGCTGACCACGCCGCCCAGTGAGCGCAATAACAACGATCAGCCGTGATGGTGGAGCTCTTGATTTCATCCTACCCACAAGATAACAGGTCCCAAGACATGAATCCACAAATGGCAAACGAATGGCCGCTGATTGGCCTGATCCTGGCTCTGGTGCTCATCTACGCCGCGGGCGTGGCCTTCTGGACCCGCCTGGTTGCCAAGGCCAAGCTGCGCGGGCAGACCATCTGGCACGTGATCGTGGGAGTGGCGGGCGTGGTCGCCCTGGGCGGGCTGCGGCTGGGAGCCGACGTGGTCATCTTCTACACCGTGTGCTTCGGCGTGGCTGCCATCCCGATGGCCATCGAATATTTCACCCGCCTCAACGAGGAAGAGCGCGAGACGCAGAAGATCATGGAGGAGCAGACCGAGCATGTCGACGCCAGCGCAAGTCGGGAAGAGTGAATACAACGCGGCGCTGGCCAGGGCGCGCGAGGCCAACAGCGAGACCCGCAAGCACCTGCGGCACATGCTCCAGGAGACCTCCTCGAACGTGATCCGCGCGCTGGTGGCCAGCATCCTGCTGGAGATCGGCGAGAACGACGAAGCAATCCACAGGCTCGATCAGATCGGGCGAACGTTGAAAACCTAACCATTGGAATATCGCTGTGGCTTTACTGGTACTCGACCGCCGCAGCGTTTCCCCCAGGGTGACCCCAACACCCTGGGCACGCGGGAGTAGCTCAGCGGCTGAGCGCGTGCTTACCCCACACGAGTCCGAGGTTCGAATCCTCGCTCCCGCCCTCGGTCGATAGACCGAAACGCATCTCTCTCTCAGGGCCAGCGCGCACGCCAGCTGTAGAGCGCGCGGCCCCAAATGAAAGGACGACATGGAAACACAAACTGTAGTGCTCGACCTGCTTCACGATAACCCGTACCAGCCGCGCCTGGTGGACGACCCCGCCCACATCGAGAAACTGGCGCGCAGCATCGCCGCCGACGGGCTGCAGCAGCTTCCCAAGGCCCGCAAGGTGGAGGTTTGGTATCAGCTGGCCTTCGGCCACTCCCGCCGCAAGGCCTTCGAGTGGCTTGCGAAGAATTACGAGGCCCAAGGCCTGCCAGACCGTTATGACGGCTACATCGCCATGCCCGTCGAGATCGAGGACCTGAGCGACGAGGCCATGTTCCGCCTGGCCGTGACTGAAAACGTCCAGCGCAAGGATCTGGACCCGATCGAGATGGCCAAGTCGATGAAGGCCTACCGCGACCAGTTCGGCAAGACCTCGGCTGAGATCGGCGCGCTGTACGGCATGAGTGACGCCACCGTGCGCGGCATGGTTCGCCTGCTGGAATTGCCTGAGCCTGCGCAGATGGCCCTCTCGAAGGGCGAGATCTCGCAGGGCACGGCACGCGCCCTGCTGGCCGTGCAGAAGATCATCCCCACGCAGGACGTTCCCGAAGTCCTGAAGCGGATCAAGTCCAAGGAGGGCGAAGAAACGCCTGAAAGCGTGATTGAGGATTACATCCGCTTTACTATCCATGCGAATGCAATGTGGGGAGATGGTAACGATGGGAAGCCTCGCTCGTCCTGGCACGGCGGCTGGCTGTTGGATATGAAGAACTTCCCCAACCAGCACCTGCCCGAGATCAAGGGCGAAGAGGTCTTCGATCTGCTGGGCATCAAGCCGAGCCAGCGCCTGCAGAACTGTGTCAAGGCGGCTGCCGACGCCGATGCGCTGGCGCGCATGTGGGAGACATCGGACTTCGAGCAGGACCACCCGCTGGGGGAAAAACTCGCCCACCTGATCGACCCGCCCGCCTGCACGGCCTGCCCCTTCTACGTCAGGATCAACGGCTCGCACTACTGCGGCGTGAAGGCCTGCCACGAGCGCAAGTCCAAGGCCTGGCGCGCGAACAAGATCCACATGGCCAGCAAGGAACTGAAGATTGCCATCTACCAGCCCAGCGACGGGAAATACAAAATCCTCGACCATCACGACAGCGGGCAGAAGCGGCTCTACACCAAACGCCATGCCGACCTGCGCCTGCTCGATAAGGATGCCATCAAGGGCTACCACTGGCAGTCATTGGAAGGCATGGACGATGACGTGATGCGCGTGGTCATCGTGGGCGAGACGATCAAAAAGCTGGAGCAGGTCGCCAAGACGCTGCGCGCAGAGGCCGAGACCGAGGAGCATGCCAGCCTGACCGCTGAGCAGATGTTCACAAAAATGCGCTCCAAAATCTGGGACGCACTGGCCTGGGAAGCCAGCGCTACGCTGAAGCAGGCCTTCGACGGCCTCTCCGACACGCTCGTACGGGCGCTGAATGAGTGGAATGAGTTCGATGTCAGCGACACCGCGCAGGAACATGCGCCGCAGCAAGACGCGCCCGAGTATGCCGACTTTTTGCGCCGCATGCTGGCTATCGATCTCCTCGAAGATTCCTTTTTCTCCCGCTTCGCTGGCTGCCAGAGCCCTGCCGAATTGCTGGCCTATCTGAC
>CALFXA010000231.1 GCA_937928015.1 uncultured Anaerolineales bacterium
CGAC
Organism: uncultured Anaerolineales bacterium; assembly: GCA_937928015.1. Lineage (GTDB taxonomy): Bacteria > Chloroflexota > Anaerolineae > Anaerolineales > Villigracilaceae > JACPVF01. Next base: position 5 of record CALFXA010000231.1, read on the forward strand.
CACCGAGATCTACACTCTTTCCCTACACGACGCTCTTCCGATCTTGGGGGAGATCGTCGCCACGGGCTGCTGGACCACGCTCCAGCCTGAGCAGGCTGCCGCGCTGCCGCACGTCAGGCGGGCCATTCCCAACCAGCGCAAGCATGTGCTGGTCGCTGAAACCCTGGGCCTTCAACCATCCGCCGTCCAGGCTTTCGACCTCGAACCCATCGCCCGCACCCCGCTGCCCGGGCTGCATCACCGCACGCGCGCCTTCATCAAGGTGCAGGATGGCTGCGACAATCACTGCACCTTCTGCATCACCACTGTGGCACGCGGCGAGTCGCGCTCGCGTCCGCTGGCTGACGTGTTGCGCGATATTCAGTCGGCGCTGCGGGGTGACACTAAGGAGATCGTGCTGACGGGCGTCCACCTCGGCTCATGGGGACAGGACCTCAATCATCACCTGCGTGACCTGGTGGCTGCCATCCTGCGCGAGACGGATGTCCAGCGCTTGCGGCTGTCCTCGCTCGAACCGTGGGATCTGGACGAGGAGTTCTTCTCGCTGTGGGCCGACCCGCGACTCCAGCCGCACCTGCACCTGCCCCTGCAAAGCGGATGCGACTCCACGCTCAAGCGCATGGCCCGCAAGACCAGCACAGCCTCCTTCCGCGAGCTGGTCGCGGCCGCCCGCCGCGTCATCCCAGACGTAGCCATCACCACCGACCTCATCGCGGGCTTCCCGGGCGAAACCGCGGACGAGTTCGCCGCCACCCTGGACTTCATCCGCGAGATGGAGTTCGCAGGTGGACACGTCTTCACTTATTCACCCCGCCCGGGGACGGGCGCCGCGCGCCTCGGAGGCCAGGTCAGGCCCGAGGTCCGCAAGGAGCGGAATCACATCCTGCGCGCCGCGCTCGACGAGGCGGAGCAATCCTATCGTCAGAAATTCCTCGGGCGGACCCTGCCCGTGCTGTGGGAGTCGGTTTCCGAGTTGGGTGAATGGGGCTGGCAGATGGAAGGGTGGACGGGCAACTACCTGCGCGTGTCGGCGACAGCCTCGTCGCCGAGATGGAACGAGGTCGACGCCGTGGAACTGAGCGAAGTCCATGCGGGCGGGCTGAAAGGCGCGATCCGTTTCTGAAACAGGATGACTGTCACTTATGCGGGCGGGGAAACTGATTGTATAATTTTCGTGCATGTAATCACAAAATAAGGAGCAACCATGACCGCTCAACTGATCGACGGAAAGGCGATTGCCCAGAAGGTGCGTGAGGAAGTGGCGGCGGAGGTCGCCAAACGGACGGCAGAGGGCAAACCCCAACCCGTGCTAGCCACCGTGCTGGTCGGAGATCGCCCCGACTCGGCGGCGTATGTAGCCTCGAAGGGTAAGGCCTGCCAGGAGTTGGGCATGGGCTCCATCAGCGAGCACCTGCCTGCCGACGCCACCCAGGAACAGGTCGAGGAGTTGGTCAAACGCCTGAACGCCGACCCGAAGGTCAACGGCATCCTGGTGCAGTTACCCATGCCATCGCACATCGACGAGGAGCGCGTGCTCTCACTGATCAACATCGAAAAGGATGTGGATGGCTTCTCCCCGCTCAACATCGGCCGCCTGGCCCAGAAGGGGCGCGAACCGCTCTTTGTGCCGTGCACACCGTACGGCTGCATCTACCTGCTCGAACAGGCGGGCGTCAAGATCGAGGGAGCGAATGCTGTGGTGCTCGGCCGCTCGAACATCGTCGGGATGCCCGCCGCACTGCTGCTGGTCGGCAAGAACGCCACGGTGACGGTCTGCCATTCGCGCACCAAGGACATCGCGGCCGTCGTGCGCCAGGCCGATATTCTGATCGCGGCCATCGGCAAGACCGAGTTCGTGCGCGGTGACTGGATCAAGCCAGGCGCGGCCATCATCGACGTGGGCATCAACTCAGTGCCCGATGCCACCAAGAAGAGCGGTCACCGTTTGGTAGGTGACGTCAACTTCAACGAGGCCAAGGAAGTGGCGGGCTTTATTACCCCTGTCCCGGGCGGCGTCGGCCCGATGACCATTGCCATGTTGATGCAGAACACCCTGCGCGCTTCGCAGATTCAGAATCCGTAGCTTGAAATCCAAGGTTCTGTCGGTAGCTAAACCGCTGTCAGAACTGGAATGATCCTCTGTCAATCACAGTCCCGTCGCAAGGCGGGACTGATCGAATCAATTTGTAGTGAGGTGAGAAAATGAAGAAATTTTTGAAGTGGGTGGGAATCGGGCTGGCGGTGCTGGTGGGTCTGCTGGCCGTCGGGCTGGGAGTGGTCTATTTCCAGACCGAAGATCGGAAGAGCACACGTCTGAACTCCAGTCACGAGTGGATATCTC
>CALFXA010000232.1 GCA_937928015.1 uncultured Anaerolineales bacterium
TCGGCCGCATGAAGGCCTTCCACGGACACTTCGGCGGCGGCCTGGTGCGTGCCTATACCTACATCGCCATGCACGGTCCCGACGGCTTGAAGGACATCGCCCAATACGCCGTGCTCAACGCCAACTATCTGCTGGCCCGCCTGCGCGACACGTACAAGGTCCCGTTCGACCGCATTTGCATGCACGAGTTCGTGGCCGAGGGGCAGTTCGAAGGTTCGGATGTGCGCGCACTCGACATAGCCAAGCGTCTGATGGATTACGACTTCCACCCGCCGACAAACTATTTCCCGCTCATCGTCCATGAGGCGTTGATGATCGAGCCGACCGAGACCGAGAACAAGGACACACTGGATGCCTTCGCCGACGCCCTGATCAAGATCGCGGAAGAGGCCAAGTCCCAGCCTGAGTTGCTGCACGAAGCGCCGCACAATAGCCCCTTCGGCCGCATGGACGAGGTCAAGGCCGCCCGCGAGCTGGTCCTATGCTGCTGGCTGCCTGAAGATTACAACGAAAACGCGTAAGCGAAGAACTACCTAAAGAGGCAGAAACAAAAAAAGACCTCCGAGCTTTTTGCTCGGAGGTCTTTGATATCAGATTATTTTGGCGTCCAGAAGTTGATATTGGTCATCTCACAGCGTGTTCCATAACCACCATTCCCGCCCGAAAGAACCGATAGAGCAATTTTTCCCATCGTATCCAGGTCTGAAGGAAGGACAAAATGAACAAACGTGTCATTGATAAACAGGTACAGATTGCCATTCCAGACAGCCGCGGCGAAATCCGCTTCGGCGGGTTTAGGGATCATCGGAAATCTCTCACTGTCGCTTGCAAGCCCCACCCGTTTGGCAGTACTTTCCGTACCTTTGGCAAGCACAACATTTGCCTGGTCAAGGAAGACTGCATAGTGGCTTCCGTCCTCCTTGATACCAAAACCGATGCCACATCCCGAGATATCGGGCGTCGAAGTATATGATTCCCATTTGAAGTGCGCGCTAAAAACGAAGTTCTGATATTCTCCATTTGCTTCATCAGCAAAACCCCACTTGTAATACCAACCCTTCTGCGCAAGAACCTTCTTGAAATCTGCAATGGAAACCGTTTCTCCATCCTGGGTATCGATATAGCCTTTTTCTTTGAATTTCTCCAACACAGATTGAAAATCCACTGTTGCACGGGCAGTTGGCGCGGGTTTGGTCCACAGAAGAATATTGGACATCTCGCAGCGAGTCCCATAATCGGCATTGGAACCCGAAAGGACGGTAAACGCCAGTTTTCCAGATGAGACCTGGTCGGCCGACAAAGTATAGGAAGTGATTACCCCATCCACCGACACATACGCTGCTTGACCCTTCACCATCAGGGCAAAGTCGTGCTCGGTGGGAGTTCCCGCCGCGGGGCCAGCAGGGCCACTCGTCCTTCCCACCAAATAGGACCTTATACCGCGCTTCAAAGTGAACAGGATACGACCCTTGTCCAAAAAGACCAGGTAATTATCGTCATTATCCTGAACACCAAAGGCGATCCCACATCCCGAAAGACTTTCAGACTCAGTGGACGATTCCCATTTCATGTGAGCACGAAGCAGGAAGGTATCGGGAAGAGTCTCACCCGTATCAAAAAGATCACCCCAGAATCCACGTTTGGCAAGTTCCATCTTGAAATCGGGCAGAGATTTAATGATGCCCTCAGTAGAATCCAAGATGCCCTGATCCTGGAACTCTCTCAATGTGGTTTGAAGGTCCTCGGCCTGTTGGGTGGCTGTTGCATTAGGCGTGGCGGTGGGAGTGAAGGCCGGGGTCGCGGTGGGAAGAGATGTCGGCGTATCAGTCGGAAGCGGCGTCTCTGTTGGCGGCTGTGGGGTGGGAGTGGCAGCGGGTGCCCCCATGGAACAGGCAGAAAGGATCACAACCAGAGTCAAAAAGGTCACGATCTTGAAGGCATTGAGCTTGTACATGTTTCCTCCTGAAAAATGAATAGAGGTTATTTTTTCGCCTGCTTTGGCTAAAAACATCTGAGCCATAAACAGGACTCCCCGCAGATATGGCATCACGGGGAGTTGTTTGCTTTTCAGGTCTGGCTTTTCCAACCGCCCCCTGGAAATTCGCTTTATTTAGCGACCCAGAGCATGGAATCGGTCATCTCACAGCGGGTACCGTAGTCCTTGTTCGTGCCAGAGAGAACGGACAGGGCGAAGGTACCGTTGGAGGTCTGATCGGCAGACAGGGTGTATTTGGTGATGTCACCATCCACAGAGACGTAGGCAACCTGGTTGCTCACCACCACGATCAGATCCGCTTCGGCGGGGTTGCCATAGTTGAGGCGTCCCGATCCGCTGGTCTTGCCTACGTTATAGACACGCGAACCGCGGCCCATCAAGAACAGGATCCGCCCCTTGTCGATGAAGATGGCGTAGTGGTCATTGTTATCCTGCAGGCCAAAGACAATTCCACACCCAGAAACCTCGGGGGTGTTGCTGGCCGCCGACCAGGCAATGTGACTCTTGAATACGAAATCATTCGTCACATCATCCTGAGGCCACCATTGATACCAACCCAACTGGGCCCAGGATTCCTGGAAATCATCCACTTCGGTGATCTTGCCCTCTGTATCTCCGATGTAACCGTTGCTCGCATAATCTTGCAGGATCGAATTGAAATCCTCGATCCGCTGGGTGGCGGCCACGTTCGGGGTGGCGGTCGGAAGCGGAGTATTGGTCGGCTTGGGCGTGTTGGTGGCGGTCGCTTCTGGGGTGTTGGTGGCAGGCACAGGCGTGGCCGTGGGGGTGGGCGCCGCACTGGCGCTGCAAGCCATCGAAACGAAGGCCAGAACCAGGATGGCCGACAAAATGGGGGAAATACGTTTTTGCATCTAGTCCTCCTAGCGCTGATATGGTTTCATCTTACGCCCCTACAAAAGTTTTGTCACTTTTTTTGCGTCACGAAATCCACGGGATTAAAGTAATCTTGTCAGGCTACAATAGGGGAATATGAAAATTCTTACTGTTGACATCGGCACGGGCACGCAGGATATTTTCCTTTACAACTCCGAACTGGACGTGGAGAACGGCTTCAAACTGGTGCTGCCTTCGCCCACCATGATGATTCATCGCCGCGTCAAACGGACTCTCCAGATGCGGACCCCCATCCTGCTGACAGGCCATTTGATGGGCGGCGGCCCCTCGGCCTGGGCCATCGAAGAGGCCGCGCGGACGGGCATCCCCGTGTACATGACGCCCGAGGCGGCGGCCACGCTCAACGACGAGCTGGACAAGGTGCGGGCGCTGGGGATTCACATTGTCTCCGAAGAAGAAAGCCAAAAGATCAAGGCACAAAAAATTGTGCTGAAGGATTTTGACTTTGATCTGATTGCACGGACCTTTACAGAGTACGGCGTTTCCCTGGACGATTTATCTGCGGTGGCGGTGGCGGTCTTCGACCACGGCAATGCGCCCGCGGGAGTGTCCGACCGACAGTTCCGCTTCGATTATCTGGATGAACGCATCCGCGCGAAGAATTCCCTCTCCGCCTTCATCTTTCCCTCCACAGAAATTCCTCCCATCATGACCCGCCTGCAAGCCGTGGCGGACTCGGCCCCGAACCTGCCCTGTCCCCTGCTGGTGATGGACACGGCGCCCGCCGCCGTGCTGGGCGCAACCCTTGACCCCGTCGTGGCGAAGCGCGAACATCAACTCATCGTCAACGTGGGCAATTTCCATACCATCGCTTTTCGTCTGCGGAGCGGACGGATCGAGGGCGTGTTCGAGCATCACACGGGCGAGATCGACCTGCCGAAACTGGAAGGACTGCTGCACAAACTGGCGGACGGCTCGCTAAAGCATCAGGATGTCTTCGACGATATGGGGCACGGCGCGTTGGTGTATGCGGATGAGCCGTTCGAGTTTGGTCAGGATGAATTCGACGTGGTCGTGACAGGGCCGAGACGTTCGATGTTTGCCCTCACCCCCGCCCTCTCCCATAGGGAGAGGGGGATGCTGCGTCCTTATTTCTCTGCGCCGTTCGGCGATATGATGATCGCGGGCTGTTTCGGGCTGCTGGCAGCTACAGCGGAGGCCATGCCCGATTTGGCGGAACCCATCCACCGGTCCATGCGGGGCGGGCGCGGAATCGCTCCCTGGGACGTCGCATAAAAGGAGTCGCTATGAATCAACATCTGCATCTCGTCACTCTGGGCGTGCGGGACCTGGCCGCCTCGCGCCAGTTTTACGCCGAGACGTTGGGCTGGCAGCCCGCCGCCGCCAGTTCGGACGACGTGGTCTTCTTCCAGGCGGGCGGCGCGGTGTTGGGATTGTATCCGCGCGAGAAGCTGGCCGAGGATGCGCTGGTTTCGGCGGAAGGCGGCGGATTCGCGGGGCTGACGCTGGCGTATAACGCCCGCAGCGAGGCCGAGGTGGACGAGATCATCGCAACGCTCAAGGCCAGGGGCGTGCGCATCCTCAAAGAGCCGCAGAAGGTCTTCTGGGGCGGGTATAGTTCCTACTTCGCCGATCCCGATGGCTTCGCCTGGGAGGTGGCGTATAACTCGTTCTTCGAGTTCGATGAAGATGGAAATTTGAAGCTGGGTTAAGTCATGTTCAAGGCGTGACGATTCGCGGGCAAATTGACGCAGAAGATAAATACTCAGTTCCGTGCGGGATCGCTATAATCGTAGAGTAAATCCAATCTTGCAGGGGCGGGTTTCCCACCCCACCATCAGGAGATAATCATTCATGTGCGGAATTTTCGGCTATGTGACGGACAAGGAAGAGGCCCTCGGCCCGATCCTGATCGCGGCGGCGGAGCGATTAACCTATCGCGGCTATGACTCGGTCGGCGCGGCGACGATCCATCACGGCAAGATCGACCTGCGCAAGGACACGGGCAAGGTGGGCGAAGTGGCAGCCAAATACAACATCGCCGAGATGCGCGGACAGCGCGGCATCACCCAGTTGCGTTGGGCCACCTTCGGCGAGCCGTCGCAGGTCAACAGTCAGCCGCACCTCGACTCAGACGGCGACATGGTCGGCGCGCATAATGGCAACGTGGTCAACAACGTGGAATTGCGCGAGCAATTCATGGCCGAAGGCATGACCGTCCGCTCGCAGAACGACGGCGAGACCTGTGTCCACGCGGTGGAACGCTACATCAACAAGGGCTACCAGTTCATCGACGCCATCCGCCTGGCCTACGGCGACCTGCAGGGCGATTACACCTTCGTCATCGGGCGCGCGGATGACGACAAGCTCTACGCCTTCAAGAAAGGTTCGGGCATGGTGGTCGGCTTGGGTGAGGGCTTCACCTGCGTCTCCTCGGACCTGCCGTCGATTTTGCCGCTGACCCGCAGCGTGATCCGCCCACAGGACGGGGAGATCGTCACCTTGTGGGCAGACAGGGTCGAGGTCCGCTCGGTGAAGGACGGACATCTGATCGACCGCCAGCCTGAACTCGTCACCGAAACGATGGACGCCGTCCAGAAGGGCGGATATCCGCACTTCATGCTCAAGGAGATTCACGAGCAGGCCCAGGTGGCGCGCGAGCTGCTGCACCTGCTGGATGGCAGCCCCGACGTCGCGCCGCTGGTCGAAAAAATGAAGAAGGCCCGCCACCTGTACCTGATCGGCTGCGGGACGAGTTATCACGCTGCATCGGTGGGAGCGGTGTACTTCGCCCAATTGGCGGGACGCGCCGCCATCCCCGTGCTGGCCCCGCAGTTCATCGCGCAGTACGCGCCCGCCGTCGGCCACGAGGACGTGGGCATCTTCGTCAGCCAGTCGGGCGAGACCAAGGACGTGCTCAACGCGCTGGAGGCGGCCGAGAAACGCGGCATGGCCTGCTTCGGCCTGGCCAACGTGGTCGGCTCGACCCTCACCAAGGCGACCTCCTTCTGCCTGCCGCTGTGCTGCGGCTACGAGATCAGCGTGCCCGCCACCAAGACTTTTACCAATCAAGTCGTGACCTTCCTGTACCTGGCTTACCGTCTGGCTGGCGAGGGCCCTTCGACTTCGCTCGACGATCACTCGCTTCGCTCAGGGCGGCGTGTACTCGACAGCATCCCCGACCTGATGGACCAGACCCTCGACATGGTCGGCCCGCAGATCGAAGCCATCGCCAAAGACATCAACTCATGGAACGATATGTACTGCCTGGGCTACGGCGCCACCTATCCCATCGCGCTGGAAGGCGCGCTCAAGCTCAAGGAGATCACCTACGCCCATTGCGAAGGGATGCTCTCGACCGAGTTCAAGCATGGACCGCTCTCGGCGGTCAGCCAGGGGTATCCCATCCTCTTTGCGGCGGGACCCGAGGATGTACCGCTCATCATCAGCGGCATCAACGAGGTCAAGGTGCGCGGCGCGCGGACCATCGTCATCGCCCAGGAGGACCCCCGCCTGCGCGCCAACGGCGACGACCTGGTGGCCCTGCCGCCCGCAGACCCACAGGTCAACGCGCTGCTGGCCGTGCTGCCGCTGCAATTGTTGTCGTATCACATGAGCGTCCTGCGCGGCTTCGACCCCGACTTCCCACGGAATTTGTCCAAGACGCTGACGGTGGATTAGGACGAATTAGACTTCGGAAGTCTGTGAGACTTCCGAAGTCTTTTTAATTCCCCTTCTTGAGGCTCTTAACCCAAGGATTACGGACCTTTAAAACCTTGTTAATGCTGATCCCTGATAATACATAAATACTTGTCTATGGATGGAAACATGAGCAAACAAAAGATTCTCTTTCTCTGCACGGGAAATTCGGCGCGCAGCCAGATGGCGGAGGCCTTTATCCGCAAGTACGCGGACGACCGCTTCGAAGCTTACAGCGCGGGCTTGGAACCCAAGGGCCTGAACCCCTTGACCGTCAAAGTCATGGAGGAAGTCGGGATCGACCTCTCGGGTCAGACCTCGAAAAGCGTGGAAGTGTACCTTGGAAAAACGCTGTTCCAATACCTGGTCACCGTCTGCGACGATGCAGACAAGAACTGTCCCACCGTTTGGCCTGGCGTCAGCACCCGCCTGCACTGGTCGTTCCAGGATCCAGCCGCGGTCGAGGGCACGGAAGCGGAGAAACTGGCCAAATTCCGCGAGGTACGTGACCTGATCGAGCAGAAAATCCAGAGTTGGCTGGCCGAACAAGCGTGAGCTTTGTCATGGTCTTTTGAGGATGCAGGTCATTCCCCTGCATCCTTTTTTTGCTTATACTATATTCATAATTTTGAATGTAGGTTTACCCATGAATCCTTACGAAGTACAAAGTGAATTTCTCAAAGCCTTTGCCCACCCCACGCGGCTTGCCATTCTGGACATCCTGAAAGACGGGGAACAATGCGTCTGTCACATGGAAGCCACCCTGAGCCTGCGGCAGGCGTACATCTCACAGCAATTGATGCCCTTGAAGAACGCAGGCCTGGTCGAATCGCGGCGCGACGGCTTGAACCTGTACTACCGCGTGGTCAAGCCAGAAATCTTCGACGTGCTGGCCGCCCTGCAGGCCGTCGCAGGCGTTCGTCCCACCCTTCCCCAACACCGCCATGCGAACAACGTATGTCCCTGCCCGAAGTGCAGCGCCCAGGCGGAAACGACCCTGATCCAGATTGAGGCCCTATAAAAGAAATGACCACTCTCCCTGCTCCCTCCAGTTCCCTTTCCACCCGTCGGTTGACCCTGATCGTGGCCTTGTGTGCCGTCGCCTGGGTCGCCGCTTATAACTTGATCCAGCCGCTGGCAGACTGGATCTCTTACTCCGCCCTGAATCTGCCGCAGGATTCCCGCCTTGGGGAAGCCCTGGCGTTCTTCCTATACGACGTCCCCAAAATTCTGCTCCTGCTTTCGGGGATGGTCTTCCTGATTTCCATCGTGCGCTCCTTCTTCAGCCCCGAGCGGACCCGCGCCCTGTTGGGCGGGAAACGCGAGGGGGTCGGGAACGTGCTGGCGGCCCTGCTGGGCATCGTCACGCCGTTTTGCTCCTGCTCGGCGGTGCCGCTCTTCATCGGCTTCGTGGAGGCAGGCATCCCGCTGGGCGTGACCTTCTCCTTCCTGATTGCCGCGCCCACTATCAACGAAGTAGCCATCGTGATGTTGCTGGGATTGTTCGGCGTCAAAGTGGCAGGCCTCTATATCGCTTCAGGGTTGAGCATCGCCATCCTGGCAGGTTGGATCATCGGCAGGCTCAAGATGGAGCGTTTTGTGGAGGATTTTGTCTGGAAGGTGCAACGCTCGGGCCAGGCAGTCGAAGAAAAGCTGACTTGGGGCCAGCGCATCACCCAAGCTGCGACCTCGGTGAAGGAGATTGTCGGCAAGGTCTGGCTGTACGTGGTGGTGGGGATCGCAATCGGCGCGGGAATCCACGGCTACGTGCCAGAATCGGCGCTGGTGTCCATCATGGGCAAACAAAGCTGGTGGTCGGTGCCTGCGGCCGTGCTGCTGGGAATCCCGCTTTACTCCAATGCGGCGGGCATGATCCCGATTGTCAGCGCGCTGCTGGAGAAGGGCGCTTCGCTCGGCACGGCGCTGGCCTTCATGATGTCAGTGATCGGGCTGAGTCTGCCCGAGGCGGTCATCCTGCGGCGCGTGCTGAAACTGCCGCTGCTGATTACGTTCTTCAGCGTTATCGCGATTGCAATCATGCTGACGGGCTTTCTATTCAATTGGATTCTTTAGGAGAAATCGACATGCTCACCATCAAAATTCTCGGTTCTGGCTGTGAAAACTGCAAACGTCTGGCCTGGCTGGCCGAACGCGCCGTCGAACATTTGGGCGTCGAGGCGCAGGTCGTCAAGGTGACCGATTATGCCGAGATGATGCAATACAACATCATGTCCACGCCTGGGCTGGTGGTCAACGAGAAATTGGTCAGCGCGGGGAAATTGCCCAGCGAGGCCCAGATCGCCACCTGGCTGACCGACGCCCTCCAGGCCGCCTGACCGCAGCGATCAGATAACAACGGAACACGCCCGACAGGAGCGCCGACCGATATGGCAAAGGTCCATTACGCCCGCGTCAATGAACAGCGGGAGATCGTGCTTCCGCCGCAACTCGCCAGAGAAATGGGGATTCAACCTGGCGACGAGGTGCGGGTGGAGATGGACGGAGGCGGACTGCACATGCATCCGTCCATTCATGGCCTCAGGCGCGTGTACGTGGAAGTAACCAACAAATGCAACCTGACGTGCAGCACCTGCATGCGCAACGTGTGGAACGTGAAATACGGGCACATGTCTACGGATACGTTCGAGCGCATCCTGGCTGGCGCGGAGGATCTGCCCGAGAAGCCTGAGATATTTCTCGGTGGTTACGGTGAACCGCTCTCGCATCCGCACATCCTGCGCATGATCGAACGGGCCAAACAACGCGGACACCGCGTCTCGTTGATCACCAATGGCATTTTATTGTCGAAGACGGTCATTACCAGCTTGATCGACCTGCATCTGGATATGCTGTGGGTTTCACTGGATGGCGCCTCGCCCGAATGTTACAGCGATGTGCGCCTGGGGGATTCACTGCCCACCGTCCTGGAAAATTTGAATCAATTGCGGACGCAAAAGATTCAACGCTTCGGCGGAGCCAGTTGGGGCGGCCATCCAAAGTTGGGGATTGCCTTTGTCGCCATGCGGCGCAATATCCACGATCTAAATGAAGTCATTCGGCTGGGCACCCGCTTGGGCGCGATGGAGTTTTCGATCAGCAATGTCCTGGCTCATAACGACGAACTACTTGGCGAAAACCTGTATATGCGTTCCCTGAACACGGTCATGGGTCAGGAGAGCCGACCGTTGATCCACATGCCACTGATGGATATGCAATCAGAAACGGCCAAGGCGCTGATGAATGTCCTGAAGGATTTGAATCAATTGGAGCTGACCGGCAGCCTGCTCAATCGGAACACGGATCAATGTCCGTTCGTGGAGCGCGGAAGCCTGGCCATCCGCTGGGACGGTCGGGTGAGTCCATGCCTGCCCCTACTCTACACTCACCAGCATTACCTGGACGAACGTAAGCGAACCTCGAAGGAATATTTTATGGGGGACGTCCGCGAAAGCAGCCTGGCTGAGATTTGGAACACAGAAGCCTTCCGAAGTCTGAGAAAACGGCTGCAGGATTTCGACTTCTCCCCCTGTGCCTTTTGCAACAGTTGCGAAATGGCCAATGAAAACCTGGAAGATTGTTTCGGCAACGTTCACCCCACCTGCGGCGGCTGTCTGTGGGCGCGCGGACTAATCCGCTGCCCATAAAATTAATAAGGAGATTTAAGTTTATATGGCAAACATGTCCCTCACCAAACGGCTTTCCTTCCTCGACCGTTACCTGACGCTGTGGATCTTTCTGGCAATGCTGGTCGGCGTCTTCATAGGATATTTCTTCGCCTATCGAGTGGCGCGTTTCAACGTACTGTTCTCAGTGGGCACCACCAATATTCCGATTGCCATCGGCCTGATCCTGATGATGTACCCACCGCTGGCCAAGGTGAGATATGAAGAGTTGGGCGACGTGTTCCGCAATTGGAAGGTGCTGGGCCTCTCGCTGTTGCAGAACTGGGTCATCGGTCCGATTCTGATGTTCGTGCTGGCTATCGTCTTTTTGCGCGGCTATCCCGAATACATGACGGGCTTGATCCTGATCGGGCTGGCGCGCTGCATCGCGATGGTCATCGTGTGGAATGAACTCGCGCACGGCGATACTGAGTACGCTGCGGGGTTGGTGGCCTTCAACAGCATCTTCCAGGTGCTGTTCTACAGCGTATATGCTTACGTGTTCATCACCCTCCTGCCTACCTGGTTCGGGATGAAGGGCGCCATCGTGGATATCACCATCGGGGAGATCGCGAAGAGCGTGTTCATCTACCTGGGAATCCCCTTCCTGGCAGGCTTCATCACCCGCTTCACCCTGATCCGCATCAAGGGCAAGGAATGGTATCACGACCAGTTCATCCCCAAGATCAGCCCTATCACGCTGGTGGCCCTGCTCTTCACCATCGTGGTCATGTTCAGCCTGAAGGGCGAGTACATCGTCCAGTTGCCCATGGACGTGGTGCGCATCGCCATTCCGCTGTTGATCTATTTCGTGGTGATGTTCCTGGTCAGTTTCTTCATGGGCAAAGCCGTGGGCGCGGACTATTCCAAAACGGCCACGCTTTCCTTCACGGCCGCCAGCAATAATTTCGAGTTGGCCATCGCCGTGGCCGTGGCGGTCTTCGGCATCTCCTCAGGCCAGGCCTTTGCGGCGGTGATCGGTCCGTTGGTGGAAGTGCCCGTGATGATCGGGCTGGTCAATGTGGCCTTTGCCCTACAAAAACGGATTTTCGCAAGATAGAATCAAAAAAAGGTGACTGTCCCCCTTTGCGGCAGTCACCTTTTTTTCTCCCTTGACAAATAGACGTTTGTCTATATAATAAATCGTGGAGTTACCTTTCATGAAGTTCGATCCTGTACTTTTCGCCAAGGCCATTGCCGACGAAACCCGCCAAAAGATCATGGGCGAGTGTTGTTGCTGCTGGCTTTCGGTGGGCGAAATCGTGGAAAAGGTGGGCTTCACCCAACCGACCATCTCCCATCACCTAGCCATTCTGCGCGACGCAGGGCTGGTCAAGATACGAGAAGAAGGCAAGCAGACCTTCTATTCCCTGAATCAGGAATATATCGCCGTGTGCTGCGGGCAGATCATGATCAAGTTCGCGCCAGAGACTTCGGTTACCGAGAACCTGGTCAAGGTCATCAATCAGTAAAAAGATACGGAGGCGCTGGCCGTGCAGACCGACCTCCCATTTTTTTGGAGCAATCCATAGAAGAATATCTATATGAAAGGAGATGAAAGCATGGAACTGAATGTGATCCAAATCCAGTGCGGCTGTGGCGACTGCCCTGAGTGTGGTTGCGGCGGCGGAGGCTGCTGCTAGCTAACCCAAAATCGGAACGCCTCTGTTCACCTTAGGTGGACAGAGTGAACTTATCGGTGTTTTTTTGCAAGAATATATAGACATCAGTCTATATAAAAACATAAAACAAACCTCAAGGTTAAATCATGGACATTCTCTCCCTCCTTCAATACACGCTAAGCAAAGTAGTGGAAACTTTTTCTCATAACTGGTTTCTGCTGGTACTGAGCATCCTGGTCAGCGCGGCGCTCAAGCTGTACATCGATCAGGACGCGGTGGCCCGCTTCCTGCGGCGCAATAATCGCAACAGCGTACTCATGTCGACGGGGCTGGCGGTGACCACGCCACTTTGCTCGTGCGGCACCACGGCCATCGTGCTCGGCATGATCGCTTCCACCGTCCCGTGGGCGCCCATCGTGGCGTTTCTGGTGGCTTCCCCGCTGACCTCGCCTCAGGAACTGTTCTATAGTGCGGGATTGTTCGGCTGGCCATTCGCCATTGCCTTCTTCGCGGCCTCCATCCTGTTGGGGTTGGCGGGCGGCGGCATAGCCAGCTTTTCCGAGTCGCGCGGCTGGCTGGTCAATCAGGCCCGTATGGCGCCGACCCCCACCGCCATTCCACTGACCATGAACGTCGTTCAGCCCGTCAGCCCTGCCAGACCTACGGTCACATTCAATATGTTCGCGCGTGAAGTCTGGGATGTGAGCAAACGCCTGTTGCCGCTTTTTGCAGGCTTCACCTTCATAGGCTACATGCTCAATGGGTTGATCCCCGCTGAGTGGATCACCAGCCTGTTTGGCACGGGTCACGCGTATGGCATCCCGCTGGCCGCCACGCTGGGGCTGCCTTTCTACATCAACACCGAAGCCTCCCTACCCCTGGTACGCGCCATGCTGGATAGCGGCATGAGTCAGGGAGCGGCATTGGCCTTCCTCATCACGGGCGCGGGCACTTCCCTGGGCGCTCTGGGTGGAGCCTTTACCATCGCCCGTTGGCGCGTCATTGCCATTGTGATCGGTACGTTGTGGGTTGGCTCGATACTGATCGGCTTTGCCTATGACCTGTTGTTGATCTGAAACAAAAAATCATTTTTCCCAAAGGAGAAAAATCATGACAGACACCCCGTCCACCCCTATTCACGATGCCGTGCGCGAACATTACGCCGAGCGCATCACCAACAACGCGCCTTGCTGCGGCGGAGACTCGTGTTGTTCCGCCGAGAGCAACCTGTATCCCAGCGAGTTGTTGCAGACCTTGCCGCAGGGAGAATCGAACATCAGCTTTGGATGCGGCGACCCGATCACGCTGGCCGCCCTCCAGCCTGGGCAAACCGTCCTCGACCTGGGATCAGGCGCGGGCCTCGACTGTTTTTTCGCCGCTCAAAAGGTGGGGCCGTCTGGCCACGTCATCGGCGTGGACATGACGCCTGAGATGCTGGAGCGCTCCAGGTCCAGTGCGGCGCGGCTGAACCTCACGAACGCGGACTTCCGCCAGGGCTATATCGAAGACCTGCCCGTCGATTCCTCCACGGTGGACGTCATCATCTCAAACTGCGTCATCAACCTTTCGCCCGATAAAAGCAAGGTCTTCGCCGAGGCATTTCGTGTGCTCAAGCCAGGCGGCAAGCTGGCCGTCTCGGATATCGTGACGGATGGCGTACTGCCCGAAGCAGTGAAGTCCAGCCTGAGCGCCTGGGCGGGCTGCGTGGCGGGCGCAGTGGAAGCGAAGGAATACATCGGCATGATGGAGGCCGTGGGCTTTACAGACATCTCGATCAAGCCCGTGTTCTTCGACAAGCAAACCGTGGACAACGCCTTGGATGAGATGAAGCTGGACGTGACAGAGTATCCGCGCGAGGATGTGTACAAGGCGGTCTACAGCGCCAAGATCACAGCCTATAAACCTGCGTAAACAGCGGGAATAAGTTTTTCAACAAACCGTCTGACGGGCGACGTCGCCCGCAGACGGTTTGTGCTAAATGCGCGGTCAGGGCATCACTACTTGACAGGCCTATGCGGTTGAACGATCTCCATGATTACAAGCAGGAACTTGGGTTACACTATACCCATACACAAAGGAGATCGACCATGACCACTCCTCTCCCCCGCTCGAAAGTCAAAACGAACCAGACCTGGAACGCTGAAAGCGTTTTTGCCACGCCCGCAGATTTCGAGGCGGAAGTCGCCAGCCTGCTCAACAGCCTGCCCACGCTGAAGAAATTCCAGGGACACCTCGGCGACACACCCGACGCCTTCCTCGAAGCCATGGACACCATCGATTGGATCTCGAAGCGTGCCAGCAAGGTCCAAGTGTATGCCACCATGTCATCCGCCGTGGACACAGGCAATCAGCAAGGCGCCGCCATGAGCGGACAGTCCATAAGCGTCCAAGCGCAGGTCGGCGCGGCCACTTCCTTCGTGGACCCTGAACTGCTGTCCATTGGGGAGAAGAAATTACGCGGCTGGCTGAAGAAGGATTCCCGTCTAACCCTGTACGAGCATTACATCGATGACCTGTTCCGCAGGCAGGCGCACGTGCGCAATGCCGAGGTGGAAGAACTGCTCGGCATGTTACGCGACCCGTTCGGCACGGTCCGCTCGACGGCAGGCATGTTGGCCAATGCCGACTTCAAGTTCAAGCCCGCACGGAGCAGCCAGGGTCAGCCCATAGAGTTGACGCAAAGCACCTTCGATGCCATCCTCAACACCTCAGACCGCAAGGCGCGTCAGACGGCCTGGCAGAACTACAACGACAAATACCTCGAATACAAGAACACCCTGGCCAGTAACCTGACCGCGTCCATCAAGCAGAACGTCTTCCACATGAAGGCGCGCGGATTCAGTTCCTCGCTCGAGTCCACGCTCTTCAACGGCGATGTACCCGTCGAAATGTTCCACAACCTGCTGGAGATCTTCGAGAAGAAACTGCCGCTCTGGCACAAATACTGGCAGATCCGCCGCAAAGCATTGGGCGTAAAGACTCTGCATCCCTACGACGTGTGGGCCCCGCTGACCACTCGCAAGCATAAGGTCCCCTTCACCAAGGCCGTGGACTGGATCAGCGCTGGCCTGGAGCCGATGGGCAGCAGCTACGTCGACATCCTGCGCAAGGGCAGCCTCGAAGAGCGCTGGGTGGACTGGTCGCCGAATGCGGGCAAACGTCAGGGTGCCTTTTCCACGCGCGTTCCCAAAGGCACGCACCCCTTCATCCTCATGAGCTACACCGACGACGTGGGCAGCATGAGTACGCTGGCTCATGAACTGGGTCATTCCATGCATGCCTACTATGCCAGCCGCGCCCAGCCGATGATCTACTACACCTATCCCTCCATCGTGGCCGAGACCGCCTCGAACTTCCACCAGGCCATGACGCGCGCCTACCTGCTCCAGGCCAATCCCGATAAATATTTCCAGATCGCGTTATTGGAAGAGGCAATGGACAATTTCCACCGTTATTTCTTCATCATGCCGACGCTGGCGCGCTTCGAACTGGAGACGCATCAGCGCGTCGAAAAGGGACAACCGCTCACCGCCGACGGGATGATCGAGCTGATGGCTGACCTGTTCAGCGAAGGCTACGGCGGCCACATGAACCTGGACCGGGAGCGGGTCGGCATCACCTGGGGCACCTTCACCACCCACCTCTACATCGACTACTACTCGTTCCAGTATGCCATTGGCATCTCGGCGGCCAACGCCATCGCCAAACGCATCCTGAGCGGCGTCCCCAATGCAGCCCAGGACCACATCAACTTTCTCAAGGCGGGCTCGTCCAGGTCGCCGATGGAAGTCTACAAACTGGCGGGCGTGGACATGACCAGCACGGGTCCCATCGAAGACGCCTTCGCCGTGCTCGAAGAGTATATCGACCGCCTGGGCATGTTGACAGGAAAATGATCACCCCGAAAACAAAAAGGCCCTGGATACCCAGGGCCTTTTTCCTTATAGCTTTGGCAGCACAATGGACTGCTGTTTCTGATACTTGCCCTTCTTGTCGGCGTAGGAGGTTTCACATTCCTCGTCCGCTTCGAAGAAGAGCACCTGGGCCAGCCCCTCGTTGGCGTAGATTTTGGCGGGCAGCGGCGTGGTGTTGGAAATTTCCAGCGTGACAAAACCCTCCCATTCGGGCTCGAAGGGCGTCACGTTGACGATGATGCCGCAGCGTGCGTAGGTCGATTTGCCCAGACAGACCGTCAGAACGTTGCGCGGAATGCGGAAATACTCCACGGTGCGCGCCAGGGCAAAGGAATTGGGCGGGACGATGCACACGTCACCGATGTAGTCCACCATGGATTTGGTGTCGAAGTTCTTCGGGTCCACGGTGGCGGAGAAGACGTTGGTAAAGATCTTGAACTCGTCCGCCACGCGCACGTCGTAGCCATACGACGACACACCGTAGGAGATCACGCCGTTGCGCACCTGCTTGTCTTCGAACGGCTCGATCATCTTGTGTTCGAGCGCCATCTTGCGGATCCAGTGGTCAGGTTTCAGGCCCATAAAGATTTCTCCGATTTTGGTTTTACGATTGACAAAACAAACAGAACACGGATTACGCAGATTCCACGGAGCCTCACGGATTCTTTATATCCATCCGTGTGTCCTCCGTGTCCGTCCACGTCATCCGTATCCAAAGTTCTTAAATGCCGCCGCGGTCCTTCATCACCTGGCGGATCTCGGCTTCGAGGCTATCGGCCTGCGCTTCGTACTCGGCCAATTCCTTGAGCATCTTCTCGCCCGCGGACTTGTCCTCCAGCGTGTTGAGGTTGATGCGCACGTTGGAGCCCGCGGCGGTCAACGCGGCGCGCGCCATCGCAAAACCCGACATCGAGTCGCTGATGGCGTTGACGTTAGCATGCTGGGCACATTTCAGGGCCAGTTCCATCACCTTGACCGAGTCCTCGGCCACATGTAGCGGGATGTGTGCCGCGTTGAGCGTGGCCTGGACGATGACCTTGGCGCGCGCGGCCTTTTGCTCGTCAGTGTCCTTGGGCAGCTTGAAAGAGGCCATCAACACTTCAAAGGCCGAGGCGTCGTCATCCACGGCCTGGGTCAACTCTCCGCGCAGATTCTCGGCCACCACGCGGATAGCCTGCATCTCGGCCTCGACCTCGGCATATTTCTTCTTGCCGATGGTCAGCCCTGACACCATTGAGACAAGGCCTGCGCCCATCGCGCCCGCGTACGCCCCCGCCGATCCTCCACCGGGAGTCGGCGTGGGGGCCGCCAACTGCTCGATAAAGGAAGCAGGCTGGGGGTCCGCTGCGGGGGCGGTGGTGGCGGCAAAGAGTCTGGATTCCAGAATCTGCTCCTTGTCGAACTGGTCCAGTTGCGTGTACCAGACAGCGGCATCCACCAGCGCCTCCTGGGGGATCAATCCCACCAGCTCGCTGTGATGGATGCCCACGCCGTAGCGCTGGGCCTCGCGGCGGATGAACTCGACCACGCGCGCAATGGGCGTATCGCGGAAGTTGGTCAGGTTCATCGAGACCTGGGCGCGGCCATCGACAAAGAAGCCGCTGCCCTTGACGTAGCGCAGGCCGCCCGAGGAGTGACGGATGGCCTTGGCGATCTTCTTGGCGATGTCCACGTCGTCGGTGGTGAGGTAGACATTGAAGGCGATCAGCGGATTGCGCGCGCCGATGACGGTTGCACCCGCTTTGCCCAGCTTGGCGGGACCAAAATCGGGCATCCGCTCGGGGTGGGTCTCGACCTCCATCTTGAGGCCTTCATACTGGCCTTTGCGGATGACCTCCAGGTTGGTGCGCTCGGAACGGGTTGCCGCCGCCTCGTAGAGATAAACGGGGATGTTCAACTCGGTCCCCACGCGCTGACCGAGACGCTGCGCGATGGCGACGCAATCCTCCATCTTGACATCCGAAAGCGGGACGAAGGGCACCACATCCGTCGCGCCGATGCGCGGATGCGCGCCCGTATGCTGGTCGAGGTCGATCAACTCAGACGCGGTCTTGATGGCGCGGAAGGCGGCCTCTTCCACCGCCTCGGGCGGACCCGCAAAGGTGACCACGGTGCGGTTGTGGTCAAAGTCGGAGGAACGGTCG
Organism: uncultured Anaerolineales bacterium; assembly: GCA_937928015.1. Lineage (GTDB taxonomy): Bacteria > Chloroflexota > Anaerolineae > Anaerolineales > Villigracilaceae > JACPVF01. The sequence continues at coordinate 17,914 of CALFXA010000232.1, forward strand.
AGCAGGCGCGCGCCTTCCACGGAGGTGATGGCGGCTACGATCTGGTCCACCACCTCGGGGCGGCGGGCTTCGGAGAAATTGGGGATACATTCGACAAGAGGAGTAGGCATGTTGTCCTTAGTCTTTGGTATGGTAGTTATTAGTCAAGTGATCGAGCAGGGGTAATTATAAGGGATTGGGCAGAGAAGGACAAAGGAAAGCAACAGGCTTTTATGCCTCATATTGAAATCAAGCTTGAAAGGATGTACAGTATGTACGGGTGACAGGAGTCTGGCAAAGCGATGATAGGTCGGACCTAGCAGTTCATATTGATGCCCGTCCGTTTCTCTTTGTGGAAGGAGCAGAATATGAAATCCAAGGAAGCAAGCATCGCTATCATTGTCGCGTTGATCGGTTTATGCGGAGTGTTGGGAGCTGCGGCGATCAACAACTGGGACAAGATCTTCGGCACGCCAACTCCAGTAACCGCCCCGCCACCCACAAAGCCACCTTCAGCCGACTCTGTCCCAGAACATCCTAATGTCACTTGCGGCGGAACAGACTTGGAAGGTGCCTGCTGGTACTTCGGCGGGGAAAACCTTTCCTGTGAAATGGTTTGCTCCTCGCATGGTGGGTACAACGATGCCACGCGAAATTATGCTGGTTCCGACGGTACATCTGCCAATTGTCAGAATGTGCTCAACAAACTGAGCATTCCTCTGGATAATTTTTATAAAACCACTCAGGGGGGCCTCGGCTGCTTTGCCCTTCAAACCACGAGTGGAAATTACTTCGGCTACTGGGATTCTCAACCAACGACCGCCACAGCTACCTATAGTATTCCAGGCAGACGACGCTTATGCGCGTGTCAACAATGAACTTCATCTAAAAACCTGAACACAACTTCTCACTCCAAATATAGCGCGGGGTTTCATGTATAATCCCCGCGCTATGAGTACAAAACCGTTCGACCTTGTCATTTTCGACTGCGACGGCACGCTGGTGGATACCGAGCCGCTCGCCAATCAAGTGTACGTGGAATTGCTGGAAGAATACGGCTTTCAAGTGGATACCGAAGCCTATCTGCACGAATTTGCGGGGATGTACCTGCAAGACCGACTGGCCAAGACTTCGCGCGAGCTGAACTGGACTCCGCCCGCAGAGTTCGTCCCCCAATTTCACCAGCGGCTGAGTGCCCTGACCGAGCGCGAAATGCGGACCGTGCCCGGGGTGGAGTCGCTAATCGACAGCCTGTCCGTGCCGATTTGCGTGGCCTCCAATGGCAGCCGCGACGAGATCGCCCTACGCCTGCGCCTCTCCCGCCTGACCGAGCGTTTCGGCGACGCCATCTTCAGCGGCGCGGACATGCCCCACCCCAAGCCCGCCCCCGACGTGTACCTGGCCGCCGCCCAAGCCTTCGGCGCCGACCCCGCCCGCTGCATCGCCGTCGAGGACAGCCTGCCCGGGGTACGGGCGGGCGTCCGCGCGGGGATGACAGTCTACGGCTACGCAGCGCTGACCGATCCCCAGCGGCTGGAGGAAGCAGGCGCGATCCCCTTCCAAGCGATGGCGGAACTTCAACAAATGCTAACCCTCTGATATCGAAAAAAATCTCCCGTCATGGCGGGAGATTTTTGTGTGAGGAGGGGTCTCACAGATGGGATTCTAGTCCCACCTGCAAAACGCCAGAATAGGAGGTTAGTCATGCTTCCCCGGGGTGGACGAACGGGGGAACCCCGTCAGCGGCGGCCATGCTATACTTCCCGCATCCAACCCAAGCGCAAAGGAAGAATCGGCATGAAGCTCTATCGCTACTGGAAGATCGAACAGCGCACCATCAACATCGATGGTGAGGACAAACAGATCAAGGTCTACGGCGGGTCGAACCTGTCAGAAGAGGACGCCTCCCGCAACGCGCTGGCCAAGTTCGAGATGATCGAGCGCAAGATCGAAGGCGAGCGGGGAGTCTTCGATGACTATGAGGTGGAAATTCGTGAAGAGATTCTGGACGAAATCCGCCCCGACGCCGTCGTCACCCGCAACCGCTACGGCGCGCGCGTGCTGAACGTGGAGCGCCTGCTGATCATGGACATCGACCAGCCTAAATTCTCGCTGGGTGACCTGTTCAAGCGCAACGCGCCGCAGGGCAAGGAAAAAATCTATGAAATGGTTCGCAGCCTGGCGGCCAAGAAATACCGCGACTTCGGCTTCCGCATCTACGAGACCTTCCAGGGTGCGCGCGTGATTGTGCTGGGCAGGGAGTTCGATCCGCGCGACCCCGCCACCCAGGGCATGATGCGCGAATTCAACAGCGACGGCCTGTATACGCTGCTGTGCGCCAAGCAGGCCTGCTTCCGCGCCAGGCTGACGCCCAAGCCGCGCCGCATGAAGATGCGCGGGCGTAAATTCACCTTTCCACGCGAAGGGAACGACGCCGAGACCCAGCAATGGCTGGCCGAGTACGAGCGAGAGAGTCGCAACTTCAGCGTGTGCCGCTTCGTCGAGCAGGTCGGCGCGAGCCATCCCGCCGACGACGTGGTGCGCCTGCACGACGACTTGACGGGGGCCCTCCTGCATCTGCCGCTGGCATAGGAGCCCGTTTCATGGATATGAAAAACATCCCCTTCGGCGTCACCGACTGGACGCAGGTCCCGCCCGTCACCCAGGCGGGCGAAACGGGAACCGTCACCCGCCGCGTCTGTCAGTTCGACCAGATCCGCGTGCGCATGGTGGAATACAGCCCGGGCTATCGGGCCGACCATTGGTGCGAGAAAGGGCATATCCTGCTGTGCCTTGAAGGTGAACTGCACACCGAGCTGGCCGATGGCCGTCAGTTCACGCTCACGGCAGGCATGAGTTACCAGGTGGCCGACAACGCCGAGCCGCATCGTTCGTATACCTCCACAGGCGTAAAACTCTTCATCGTCGATTAGCCGCGAAAGTGGCACGGGCGTATAATCGTCCTCGACGGCATTTCAGAAACATTCGGAGGAACCATGGCTATAAGTTTGTTCTTGACCCTTGGCGGCATTGTTGTGATCGTAATGGTCGTGGCGCTGGGTTGGTTGTTCCTGCGCTCCAACCAGGTCAACCTGACCGGGACGCAGGAGGGCCAGAAGCCCGAGTGGATGCGCACCACCCCACCGCAGGAGACCCTGGCGGCCACTCAAGCCGAGGGAGAGGGCATCACGCTCTTCAACGAAGACGCGGGTGAGAAACTGGCTGCACCCTTCGCCGAGCAGATCGAAGACATCCTGAAAAACCTGATGGCTGCCGACCCGCAGTTGAGCGGGCACACGGTGGATTTTGGCACCGCTGCCGACGGCGGGCTGGAGATCTGGGTGGATGGCACACCCTACCGTGAGATCAAGAACATCCCCGAGGAAGCCATCCGCGCCGCCATCCAGAAGGCCGTCGAGCTCTACAAGCAATAACACGAAGCATGAGCACAAAATACGTCGCCTTTCTGCGCGCCATCAACGTCGGCGGGACCAAGGTTATCAAGATGGAAGACTTGCGGCGCATGTTCGAGTCGTTTGGCTTCGCGAACGTCGCCACGTATATTCAAAGTGGAAACGTGATCTTCGAAACGGAATCGACCGTCGACCTGGAAAAACGGATCGAGGCGCAAATCCAGCAGACCTTCGGCTTCGAGGTCGAGGTCTTCCTGCGCAGCATGGACGAGGTCCGCGCCATCGTGAAGAAGAGTCCCTTCGAGCAGCAGGGCGAGGAGACGCTCTTCATTCACTTGCTGCAAGCCGCGCCCAACGCCAAGTCCAGGCAGGCGGTGTTAGCCCTCTCCACCCCGACGGATGAGTTTGCCGTGCAGGGGCGCGAAGTCTACTGGCTGCGCCGTGACCGCGACAAATCGCCTTTCAACAACAACAGGATCGAAAAGGCGCTGGGCATGTCTGCCACGGCCCGCAATCTGAACACCATGACGAAGATCGTGGAAAAGTACGGAGAAGTCGCTTTCAAGAATCGAGCCGAAGCAAAGGAGAAACAGGCATGACCAGGGAATTTTTCCGAGTCCGCGTCAAACAGTTGACCCTGCGCAGAGAGCCAACTGTCCTGTCAGAAATCCTGGCTTACGTGCCACAGGGTGAGGTCGTCGAACAACTTGGAAAGAGCGAAAAAGGTGATTGGGTCAGGGCCAGGCGAAATGGGGTGGAAGGTTGGTTATACAAACGTTGTATGAACCCCGAGCCATCTCCCTGGTTGACCATCGCGCGACGAGAATTGGGCGTGCGTGAGTTCCCAGGCAACGCCAATAACCCGCGCGTGGTGGAATATCTCAGTGCCACTCGCAATCTTGGGTCATCTGTCCGTTCAAAGGACGAAACACCGTGGTGCTCGGCCTTCGTCAACTGGTGTATGCAGCAAGTCGGCATCAAGGGCACACAGAATGCTTTGGCCCGCTCCTGGCAGGAATGGGGCAAACGTCTTGACGAGCCATATGTCGGCTGTATCGTCGTTTTTCAGCGCGAAAAGAAATTCGGGCACGTTGGCTTCTATCTCGGAGAGACCGAGACCCACATCCGAGTGCTGGGCGGCAACCAACAGAATCCCGAAACAGGCGTCTTCGAGGTCAGCGAAAAGAGCTATCCCAAGGTGGATTTCCTCGAATATCGGTCATTGGCATAAACACAATCCGCTCATAATCTCCCGCATGTAAGTGGGAGATTTTCGTTATAATCCACCCCATGCAAATTCCCGACCGTATCATCTCTCAAATAGAATTACGCCGCAACACAGGTGAGCGCGGCTCGCGCATGTGGATCGCGCGCGACGGCATCGTCTACGACGTGACCGATTGCCCGAAGTGGCGCACAGGCCTGCACGAAAATCTGCATTTCGCAGGCCAGGACCTGACCGACGAACTTCCCGAGGCCCCGCACAAGGATGAAGTCTTCAAACATGACTGCGTCCAGATCGTGGGCAGGCTGGCCTCGGTCTAACTCTCCAGTTCGAAACCATCTTCATTCAAGGAACTCCCCAACCATGACAACCCCCAAGTGGTGGCAGACCGCCCTCTTCTATCAGATCTATCCGCGCTCCTTTGCCGACGGCAATGGCGACGGTATCGGCGATTTCAAAGGCATGACCGAAAAACTCGATTACCTCCACGACCTGGGGGTGGACGCCATCTGGCTCTCGCCGCACTTCCCCTCCCCCAATTGGGATTGGGGCTACGACATCTCGAACTATTGCAGCGTCGCGCCCGAGTATGGCACGCTCGACGACTTCAAGACTTTCCTCGAAGAAACCCACAAACGCGGCATGCGTCTGATCCTCGACCTGGTGCTGAACCACACCTCGGACGAGCATCCCTGGTTCCTCGAATCCAAGTCCAGCCGCGACAACCCCAAAGCCGACTGGTACGTGTGGGTCGACACGCCGCCCAACAACTGGCAGTCCTGCTTCGACGGCTCGGCCTGGACCTACGCCCCCGAACGAGGGCAGTATTACTATCACTACTTCATGCGCCAACAGCCCGACCTGAACTGGCGCAACCCCACTGTCAAACAGGCCATGTGGGACGCTGCCCGCTTCTGGCTGGACATGGGCGTGGACGGTTTCCGCCTCGACGCGCTCGGTACCATCTACGAGGACCCGAACCTGACCCCGCACACCGTCCCGATGACGCTGGCCGAGTTGCGCCGCTTCTCTGAAGTTGCGAAGACACCCGCCGAGCACAAACTCAAGGACCGCTACTGGTACGACATGTTCAAGAACCAATGGGGCGGACCCGGTCTGCACGACCTGATGAAGGAGTTGCGCGCCATCCTCGACGAATACAGCGGCGACCGTATGCTGGTCGGCGAGGACGACAATATCGCCTACATGGGTAATGGCAACGACGAATTGCAACTGGTCTTCAACTTCCCGCTCATGCGCACGGAGCGTATCACCCCGTCGCACATCCGCAAGAATCAGAAGGAGCGCTTGGGCCAGTTGGATGCGCTGCCCGTGCGCGGCTGGCCGTGCAACACGCTCGGCAACCACGACTGCTCCCGCATCCACACCCGCTTCGGCGACAGGATCCATGACGCAGAACTGGCCCGCCTGAACGCCGCCCTGGTGATGACCCTGCGCGGCACGCCCTTCCTCTACAACGGCGAAGAGATCGGCATGACCGACCTGATCCTCACCGACCCGTCCAAACTGCGCGACACGATGGCTACCTGGTATTACGACCAGTTGGTCAACGAGTTGAACGTCGAAGCCGCCGAGGCGGCCGCCCGCGCAGGCGAGATGACCCGCGACAAGAATCGCACGCCCATGCAATGGTCGGCGGGACCCAACGGCGGATTCTCGCCCCTGCATGTCGAGACCTGGCTGCCCGTCAATTCAAATTACGCCGAGGGCATCAACGTCAAGGACCAGCAGGACAATCCCGCCTCGCTGCTCAACTACTACAAGCGCCTGATCCGCGTGCGCAAGTCCACGCCCGCCCTGCTCGAAGGCGAATACACGCCGCTGGCGGTCCGCTCGAAGGAGTATTTCGCCTTCCTGCGGACTCTCCGCCCTGAGCAGAGTGAAGCGCAGTCGACATCGTACCCACAGGGTAAGGGCGAACAGACCGTGCTGGTGGTGTTGAACTATTCCGACCAGCGCCAGGAATTGAAGCTCAAGGTACCTGGATTCAAGACGGCGCGCGTGCTGTTCTCTTCGTCGGGACGCAGCAAAGCCGACGAAACGCTGACCAGCCTGACGGTCGGCGCCTTCGAGGTGCTGATCGCCGAACTCAAACCGTGACCCCCTCCAGGCCCCAGTTCGTCACCCTGTGCGGACGCATCTTCCGCGACACCGACTCGAGCTATTTCCCGCGTGCGGCCTATCGCGGACGCACGATCTATTTTTGTACTGAGTCCTGCCTGGGTGCGTTCCTGGCCGACCCCGAAGCCTTTTACAAGGCGCATCGCAATTCGGAAAAGGCCAAGGGCCCGATCAAAAAGGAAAACCATGAATCTATGGAATGAGGGTGACTCGGTCGTCCTGCGCGGTGTGTACGAGGGACGGCCCACGTACGTGCAGTCGGCGCGGGTGGTGAAGGACACGCCCGAAGAAACCGCCTTGCTCATCTGGCCTGGCGCGGAATGCATGGTGCCCAACGGCTACCTGGACCACGCCCATAGCCCCGAATGGAATCGCTGGCAGGAGACATTGTCTGATTCGCTGAACCTGACCAAATTCTCCTGGCACACCAACCGCTTCCTGATCCTGCTCCAGCCCGAAAAGTATTACTCCTTCATGTACATCTGGGAGGATGCTGCGGACCGCTTCGACTGCTACTACGTCAACTTCCAATTGCCCTTCCGCCGCACCCGCCTGGGATTCGACACCCTTGATCTCGACCTGGACATCATCATCGACCCCGATTACGTCTGGACCTGGAAGGATGTGGATGAGTACCAGAACGGCATCCGTGCGGGCGGGATTCGCCCCGAGTGGGTTTCGGCCGTCGAGCGGGCCCGCACCGAGGTGTCGGTGCGCTACTCGAACCGAGCCTACCCGCTGGACGGCGCCTGGCGTGACTGGCGTCCTGACCCAGGCTGGTCGCCACCCCGCCTGCCCAAGGATTGGGACGCAGCTTTATAGTCATCTTTTTTAGCGGTACAGGAGTCAGCATGATCGCCCCTCAAAGACCGATCCAGTATGACCAGTTCGAGTTCAAGAAGTGGACCGCCTTCGACGGACAGACCATCGTCGAAACGCCCGTCTCGCTGACGGTCAACGGGGAGGTCTGGCTGACCTTCATGTGCACGCCCGTGGCCCTGGAGGCGATGGCGGTGGGCTTCCTCTATAACGAGGGCATCATCGAGAGCATGGATGAGGTGATCGAAGCGCGCGTGTGCGAACACGGCGACAACGTGGATGTATGGCTGAATCACGCCGCCGCCCCGCCGACTGCCTGGCGGCGCACCTCGGGCTGCACAGGCGGCGTCACCGCGGTGGACGCTTTGGCGCGGGAGAACGTCTGGTTCGACGGCGACCAACCCAGGGTCCAGACAGGGATGATCCAGCACATGCTGGAATTACTACTCAAAGAGCAGTCGCTTTACCGCGAGACAGGCGGGGTTCACACTTCCATCCTCAGTGACGGCGAGCGGGCCATCCAATCTGCCGAGGACATCGGCCGCCACAACACGCTCGACAAGGTCGCAGGCCTGTGCTTGATGCGGAACACCTGGCCCGCTACGCGCATCCTGCTCACCACGGGGCGCATCAGCTCGGAGATGCTGCAAAAGGCCGCGCGTATCGGGGCGCCGATCCTCATCTCGCGTACCTCGCCCTCGTCGCTTTCAATCGAGATGGCCGAACGCTACGGCATCACCCTGATCGGTTATGCCCGCAGTCACCGCTTCAACGTATATACTCACAAGGGAAGGATTCTCGATGCAGAATAAAAACGGGCTGGAACTGATTCAGCCATATATTCAGGAAAAGCTGGGGGACCGATACGATGACTTTCTTCTCCCGCCGCCCGTGTTCGTTGCGATGCAGGCCGAGGTGGTGGCCTTCGACCCCGAAGCGGCCTCCCTGACCGTGCGCTTCCCCGTGCTGGAAAAGGACTTCAACCCATATCGCACCGTGCAGGGCGGGATGATCGCCGCCGCCATCGACAACACCCTCGGCCCGCTCAGCATGCTGGTCGCGCCGCCCAATGTGACCCGCACCCTGGAAGTCACCTACAGCCGTCCCATCACCCTGGATATTGGGACCTTCCTCGTGACCGCCAAGCTGGTCAGCCGCGAGGAGCGCTTCCTGAACTTCACCGCTGAAGCTACCACCGAACAAGGCGGGAAGCTGGCCCGCGCCAAGGCTGTGCATTTTATCGTGAGCAGATCATAGGAAAAGAAAGGAACATCATGATTCAACTTCTCCCCATCGAACAAGCGGACTTCGAGGTCTTCCTCGAACAGGAAATTGTCAGCTACGCCGAGGACAAGGTCAAAAGCGGAAACTGGCAGGCCGAAGATGCCTTGGAAAAATCGCGCAAGGAGTTCGAGCGCTATCTACCTGATGGCCGTCATTCCAAAGATCAATTCGTTTTCACCATTTTCGACGACGAGGCCCAGCGAAAATTAGGCGTGCTGTGGGTCCAGGTCAAAATGGACGCGCCGCGCCGCGAAGCCTTCATCCTCGATTTCGTCATCGAGGAGCAATTCCGCGGAAAGGGCTACGGCAAACAAGCCCTGGCCGCCCTCGACGAGAAGTTGATGGAGATGGGTTCCGAAAGCGTCGGCTTGCACGTCTTCGGTCACAACACCAACGCATTCGAGTTGTACAAGAAGATGGGTTACGAGGTGACGAACATCAACATGCGGAAGATGTACAAGAAGTAAACTCGAAACAAGCGGCGGATTGGACATTCGCCGCTTGTTTGTCTCACTTCTCAATCCTGTAAGGAAAATCCGCCACGAATGCCCCAAAGGTCCGACTGCCCGCCCGCGTCCGCTTTGGTACAATCTTTTTCATGCGCCGAGTATTCATTCTTTTTCTCATCTCCACCTTCCTGCTGACCGCCTGCGGACAAACGACCGCCACGCCCTACCCCACCGTGGACCCGTTCGTGCAGGGCGGCGGGAACAATCTTCCGCTTCAGGTGGTGGAGGCGGGCCCGCTGCCCACACGGACGCCGGGTCCCACGCCCACGCGCGCGCCGCTCTCGGTGACGGTCCCGCCGCGGAACCCGAACGCGCCGCTGGTCACGCCCACGCCCGATTCTCCGCGCGCACTGCCCACCCTGCGTCAGGATGCGGACCAGTACGTAGTCCAGGCGGGCGATACGCTCGGCAGCATCGCCCAACGCTACGGGGTCAGCCTGGCGGCGCTGATGCAGGCCAACGGTCTGGCCGACCCGAACCTGCTGACGGTCGGCATGACGCTCGACATCCCCGCGCCCGAACCAGGCTCGGGGGGGCCGTCCTTCAAGGTCATCCCCGACTCGGAACTGGTGTATGGTCCCGCCAGCGCGCTCTTCGACGTGGACAAGTACGTGCAGGATCGCGGCGGCTATCTGAGTGCCTATACGCAAGACATCAACGGCGAATTTTTGACGGGGTCGCAGATCGTTGTGCTCGTCGCGCAGAATTATTCGGTCAATCCGCGCCTGCTGCTGGCGCTGATCGAGCATCAGAGCGGATGGGTCTCCAATCCGCAGCCCGCTGTGAGCGATTATCCGCTCGGCTTCGTGGACGGCTACCACCTGGGTTTGTACCGCCAGTTGGCCTGGGCCGCCAACGAACTCAACCGTGGCTTCTACTGGTGGCGCGCCAACGCCGTCTCGACCTGGGTGCTGGCCGACGGCTCGGTCGTCCCTGTGGACCCGACCATCAACGCGGGCACGGCAGGCGTGCAGCGCCTGTTCTCGCAGCTCGACGCCTTCGACGGCTGGCAAACGGATGTGAGCATCGACGGCTTGTTCAAGACCTACTTCATGATGTTTGGCAACCCCTTCGACCTGGCCATCGAACCGCTGCTCCCCTTTGGGCTGACTCAGCCGCGCATGACCCTGCCCTTCGCGCAAGGGGAAACCTGGTCCTTCACGGGCGGTCCGCACGGCGGCTGGGACGTGGGCTCGGCCTGGGCTGCGGTGGACTTCGCTCCGCCCGGCGAGACGGCGGGCTGCGTCCAGAGTGACTCGTGGGTGGTGGCCCTCGCCGACGGCTTGATCGTGCGCGCCGCCGACGGCGCCGTCATCCAGGATTTGGACGGAGACGGCTACGAGCAAACAGGCTGGACCGTGCTCTACATGCACATCGCCAGCGACGGACGCGTGCAGCCTGGCGACTACGTCACTGCGGGCGACCCCATCGGGCATCCCTCCTGCGAAGGCGGCGTCTCCAACGGAACTCATGTCCACCTGGCGCGCAAATATAACGGCGAGTGGATTGCCGCCGACGGGCCCCTGCCCTTCAACCTCGACGGCTGGATTTCGAGCGGCACCGGCAACGAATACGACGGCTACTTCAAACGCGGCGGCAAACAGGTCGAGGCCTGGGACGGGGTCAACGATTTGAATCAAATTACGCGCTGAGCACGAAGGCCGTTTACAACGAAGTTGTTCTCATGCAGCGCTTATCAAGGCGGGTATAATTCCCGCCAGTGAAACGCCTGCTCATCGTCATCTCCATCCTGGCCATCTTCCAATCCGCATGTGGAATGGCGACCCCGTCCTTGTGGGGGACGTATTCCACGCCTACCCCCGTCCTGCCTTCGGACACGCCCACGCCGCGTCCCACCCAGACCTCCACACCGACGGGCACCCCCACGATCACGCCCACGGCCAGCATCACCCCCACCGCCATCAAATCCTTCATCACACCCACCCGCCGCGGATCGGGCTTCGGCGAACCAAGCGCCACGCCCAATCCCAACGCCGCACCGATCCTGTACTACACCCAAAGCGGGGACACGCTCTCGGGCGTGGCCAAACGCTTCAGTGTCGAGGTGGCCGACATCACGTCCACGACGGTGCTGCCAGGTGAGAAAACCCTGATCGACCCGGGCACCCTGCTCGTCATCCCAGACAAGGTCACGGCGCAGCGAACTCCCAACGAGGAGATCCTGCCCGATAGCGAAGTCGTCTTCACCGCCAGCGCGGTGGACTTCGACATCGCCGATTACATCAAGAAGGCGGACGGGTATCTCAGCACCTATCGCGAGTACCTCGGCTCGACCGGCTGGGTGACGGGTTCACAGGCCATCAAGCGCCTGGCCTTCGAGAACTCGATTAATCCGCGCCTGCTGCTGGCCCTGCTCGAATACGAAAGCCGCTGGGTGCGTGGCCAGCCCGTGGATGCCCTGCACGCCGAGTACCCGATGGGCTACGAGGATTTCCGCTACAAGAGCATGTTCACGCAGATGGTCTGGGCCGTCAATCAGTTGTCCATCGGTTATTACGGCTGGCGCGACGGCTCGATCACCGAGTTGACCTTCCCCGACGGCACACGCCTGCGCCTCGATCCGCGCCTGAATGCGGGCACGGTCGCCGTTCAATACCTGTTCTCCAAACAACACAGCCAGTCGCAATGGGCGCAGATCATGGACGCCGAGACGGGTTTCCCCGCCCTGTACGCCGATATGTTCGGCGACCCGTGGGCGCGCGGCAACATCGTCAACCCCATCTTCCCGCCCGGGCTGACCCAGCCCGACCTCGTGCTGCCCTTCCAGGCAGGCGTGGAATGGAGCTACACCGGCGGTCCGCACGGCGCCTGGGAACATGACGGCGCCCTGGCCGCCATCGACTTCGCCCCCTCCACCGATCATGGCGGCTGCGCCGTCACCACGGCTTGGGTGACGGCCGCCGCGCCCGGGCTGGTGGTCCGCTCCGAACAGGGTGTGGTGGTCGTGGACCTCGACGGCGACGGCTACGAAGAGACGGGCTGGGTCCTGCTCTACCTGCACATCGCCACCACCGACCGCATCCAGAAGGGCGAATGGCTGGACACCAATGACAAGATCGGCCACCCCTCTTGCGAGGGCGGCGTCTCGACCGGCACGCACCTGCACTTCGCCCGCAAATACAACGGCGAATGGGTCCCTGCCGATGGCCCGATCCCCTTCGTACTTAGCGGCTGGCGCGCCGTGGCAGGCAAGAAACCCTACGAGGGCCTGCTGGTGCGCAACAACAAAACCATTACCGCTGACCCGGTCGGACAGGCCTGGTCGGTCATTTTCCGCGATCCCAATGTCACACCCACACCCTCGCCTGTCGGTCCTTAGGCGCGGCTGGATGGCGCTGAGCGCCTGTCTGCTTGCGCTGACCGCCTGCGCCCCATCCCATTCCCTCCCGCTCACAACCCCCACCTCCCTCCCGCCGACGAATGCCCCCGAGCTCCCGGCCAGTACGCCGCTGCCAACCCGTCCCTCCTACGCGCCCGGTCAACTAGTGGACTATACCGCCCAGGACGGTGACACGCTGCCCGCCCTGGCCGCGCGCTTCAACACCACCGTGGACGAGATCTTTGCGGCCAACCCGATCATCCCGCGCGACGCCACCACCATGCCGCCCGGCCTGCCGATGAAGATTCCCATCTATTACCGCGCCCTGTGGGGCAGCTCGTTCCAGCCCCTGCCCGACCATGCCTTCGTCAACGGCCCGGCCCTGATCGGCTTCAACACCACCGCCTTCGTCAACGCCCGTGACGGCTGGCTGAAGACCTATCGCACCTATGCGGGCGGAGAGTGGCGCACCGGGCCTCAACTGGTGGATTACATCGCCACCAACTTCAGCGTCAGTCCGCGCCTGCTGCTGGCCCTGCTCGAATACCAGGGCGGCGCATTGTCCCAACCCGAGCCGCCGGTCAGTAAATACCTGCTCGGGTATAAGAGGGTCTATTACGAAAGCCCGTACCTGCAACTGGTCTGGGCGGCCAACACCCTCAACAACGGATACTACGGCTGGCGGCAGGGCAGCCTGCTTGAGTTCGACCTGGCCGACGGAAATCTGACCCGCCCCGATCCCTGGCAGAATGCCGCCTCGGTGGCCCTGCAATATTACTTTTCGCATATTTACTCGGGGCAGAAATTTCTGTCCGCCACGGGACCCGACGGCCTGCTGCGCACCTACACCGAACTGTTCGGCGACCCGTGGGCGGTCCAGACCGAGTTGATTCCCGGCAGCCTGAAACAACCCGACCTGCTCCTGCCTTTCCCCCCGGGGCGGGTCTGGTCCTACACGGGTGGGCCGCACACCGGCTGGGGCACCGGCCTGCCCTTCGTCGCCGTGGACTTCGCGCCGCCTTCCGAGTTCTCGGGCTGTTTCGAAGTGGAACCCGAGCAGTTCTCGATAGCCATGGCCGACGGGCTGGTGGTCCGCTCGGGCATCGACGGACTGGCGCTCGACCTCGACAAGGACGGCGACGAGCGTACGGGTTGGGTCATCTTTTACCTGCACCTCGCGCAGGATGGTCGCGCCCCGCTAGGCAAAGAATTGCGTGCAGGCGACCCCATCGGGTATCCCTCCTGTCAGGGCGGCCATGTGACGGGCACGCACGTCCACATTGCGCGCAAATACAACGGCGAATGGATTCTTGCCGACAGTCCGCTGGCCTTCGACATGGAAGGCTGGGTCGCCCATGACGGCTCGGTGGCGTATCAGGGCACGCTGACGCGCGGCAATGCCACCGTCACGGCCTGCGAATGCGGCGACGCCGGCACCGCCATCAAGTCGGGACCGCCCTAATTTGTGAATCAAAAAAATCCCCGCCTCGAATTTCCTCGAAGCGGGGTTTTCGTTTGTC
>CALFXA010000233.1 GCA_937928015.1 uncultured Anaerolineales bacterium
CCGAGATCTACACTCTTTCCCTACACGACGCTCTTCCGATCTGCCCGACAGGTTCATAACCCGTCGGGCCTCGTAATGTTCTATCCTCTCACCTGCGGGCGGAGGCTGGCCAGTTGCGCGCGCAGAGACGCGATGATGGCCGAATTGCCCGATTCCTCGCCGACCTTGGCAAGCTGTTCCTTCTTGTGGGCCAGCTCACCGCAGGTCTGATAGAAGCGGTGAGTGGCCAGCCCGCTGAAGATGGCAAAGGACATGGTGAACGGCGACAAGGCGGACTGATACTGCCCGGGCGTGAGCAGGCCCGAGGTCACTTCCTCGGCCAGGTGTTTCTTCATCAAGTTGCGCTCATGGTAGATCAACCAGACGATGAATCCGCCCATCATGAACCAGCCCAGCCAGTCGGTCAGGCGGCCGAGGATGTCGGGCAGGAAGATGGCCATGCTATTGTGCATGAAGTGTGCGAAGATGGCCAGTCCAAACCCGGTCGGGATGGCGATCAGTTTGACGAGGAGATTGCGGTTCAGGCGGGCCACCGCCAGGCCGATGCCCGTGAAGGCCGTGTAGAACGGATGCTGCCAGGCCACCACCACCAGGCGGATCCAGGCCAGCTCGACCAGCCCCATCCAGCCATTTGCGTCGTAGCCGCGGATGATGTAGATGGCGTTTTCGGTGGCGGCAAATCCCAGGGCCACCATGGCGGCGTAGATGATGCCGTCTAAGATCGAGTCAAACTCCCTGCGGAAGAGGAAGAACACGATCAGCACCGCCAGCCCCTTGAGACTCTCTTCCACGAAGGGGGCGATCAGTGAAATGGTCGTGATGTCGGTCAGGGTCTCGTCGCCGGTGAAGACGTACACGCCCAACCCCAACACAGTGTTGATGATGTACGCGCCGCCCGCGGCGATGACCACGCCCCAGAAAAAGGCCGCCAGCATGAGCAGCAGCGGTTCCTTCTCGTAGCGGTCGAGCCAGTTGACGAACAGCACCATCAGGAGCGCGCTGGCGAAGGACAGGAAGATTGCGGTGAGTAAAGCCATGAGATTCTCCTCTTGTATAAACCGAACGGTTTCGACGATCTCTCTATTCTATCGTTTCATTTGTAAAAATCAAACGTGTGCGCTCGACGCGCACGGTGTCGGCGGGGATGCCAAGCTGATCGAGCACTTCCTCGGGGCGGCCCGTGGCCCCCTCACGCGCCGACAGGCGCATGGTCAGGTGGATGCCGCCCTGCGGCGTCTCGATCACGTCCACCCGCCCGATCAGCGGACGCAGGTCATAGGATTTCCCGCGCCGTTCGCGCGGCAGGGTGGAAGCCGCCAGCATCTCCACGGCCCGTTGCTTCAGCATGGACCCGTCGGCTGGTTCCGTCAAAACGGCTTCATACTCCGCCTCGGCCACCAGCGTCTGTAGCGCGGGCAGCTTCTCGTCCACGGAGTCAACCTTGAGAATCTGCAACCCCGAAGGGACCGCCGCCTGGATGCGTTCCTTCAGTCCCTCCAGCGGAATCTCCTCGTTCAGACGCATGTCCATCACCTCGCAGCGGGACGAGAATCCCAGCGGCAGGGCGGAGGCCAGGCTGATCTTGGGCTGCGGATGAAACCCCTGGCTGTAGGCCAGGGGCAGTTCAGCGCGGCGTGCGGCCCGTTCCCAAATATGATGCAGGTCGAGATGACCTGTGTAACGCAGTGCGTTCAGTTTTGCAAAAGTGACTCGGAGTCGCATCAGGATTGTCTCAACAGGGTTCGTTTGAATCGTTTGCGGATGTCGGCAATGTGGTGTCGGTAATGGTCCAGGGTGACGTGCTTGATTCTCGGGGCCAGGCCCAGGTCGTTGATCTGTTCCTCGCTCAGTGCGCGAACTCCCGTCAGCAGGGCCGAGAAGGCATCGAGTTCCTCGGCCACCAGTTCGTTCATGGCGGCGTTCTTGTATTTCTCGTAGACCAACTCGTTGGCGGCGTCGGTGCTGATGAGCGGAGAGTCGAAATCGGGGAATCCATATTCCTCGATAAAGGCGTCGAATTCTTCCCAGGTGGAGCAGGGTTGGTACGTTTCTCCGCGCGCGATCTCGGTCAGACGGTCCGCCAGGTGCTGCTCGCGCGTCATCACGTGCGCGACGATGTTCTTGACCGACCAATGTCCCGAAACGCCGCCGATCCCCACCCGAATCGAACCGACGTGGTTGACCAGCAATTCCCACTCATCATGGGCAATCATCATGCGGACGACCAATTGAGCCTTGCGCATCAGTCACCCACCACGGGAAGTTCCACGCTGATCTTCTTCGCGGGCGATTTGACGTCGGGACATTTCCAGCCTTCGCCTGGATTCTCGCGACGCATGTTGGAGAAGGTCGGCAGGATGCCGCAGGCGAAGCAGTTCAGGCGGCAGTCCACGCGGATCTGGCCTTCGAGCGACATGCGGAAATCCTGGAAGAGGAAGTTCTTGCGCACGGCGGCAGTGATGTGCTCCCACGGGAAGACCTCGTCAGTGCGGCGTTGACGGGCGGTGTAGAAGTCGATGTCGAGGCCGTGCTGGTCGAAGGCGGCCTTCCAGATCTCAGGCTTGCGGCCCTCGTCCCAGGCGTCGAATTTGACTCCGTTCTTCCAGGCCGTGTAGACCACCTCCGCCATGCGGCGGTCGCCGCGCGAGAGCCAGGCTTCGAGCAGCGAGTCATCGGGGTCGGTCAGACTGAGCTTGATGTTGCGGTCTCTGTAGAGTTCACGCTTGAGCAGGGCCTGCTTTTCGAGGATGCGCTCGCGCGTGTCCACCGAAACCCACTGGAAGGGAGTCTGCGACTTGGGCACGAAGGTGCTGACGCCCGCGTTGAGTTTGGCCTTCCAGCCGATGACCTTGCGGCCCTCGGCCAGCACGCGCTTGCACAGGTCCGCGATGGCCTGCACGTCTTCGAGCGTTTCGCTGGGATGGCCGATCATGAAATACAGCTTGATGGTGGTCCAGCCGCGCGCATAGATTTCGCGCGTGGTGTTGATGATGTCTTCGTCGGAGATGTATTTGTTGATGATGCGGCGCATGCGCTCGGTGGCGGCCTCGGGCGCGAGCGTGAATCCGCCCGTGCGGCGCTGGCGCAGTTTGTCCATCAGGTCGATGGAGACCGACTCGATGCGCAGCGAGGGCAGCGATACGTTCAACTGCCTGCCCTGGAATTTCTCACCCACGGCCGTGACCAGTTCGAGGATGTGGGTGTAATCGGACGAGGACAGGGAGAGCAGCGCCAGTTCCTCGAAGCCCGTGGCGCGCACGGCCTCCTCGGCAGCGGCCACCACCTCTTCGACGGTCCGCTCGCGCACGGGACGGGTGATCATGCCCGCGTGGCAGAAGCGGCATCCGCGCGTGCAGCCGCGCATGATCTCGACCGTGACGCGGTTGTGGACGATGTCGATGTTGGGGACGATAAATTTGGTCGGCGGCGGAGGCAGCTTGGCCACGATGCGCTTGACCACGGGGTTGGCGATCCCGTCCGCGAGTGCCTCGATATGCGAAACGGTACCGTCGTCGAGATAAAAGGTCTCGTAGAATTTGGGGACGTACACGCCAGGGATTTTTGCCAACGCCAGCAATCGGTCGGCGCGCGAGGAGTGGGCTTGCAGCACGTCGAGGATGTCGTGGATGACCTCCTCGCCCTCGCCAATCACGAAGGCGTCGATGAAGGCGTGCATCGGTTCGGGGTTCATGGTTGAGTGGCCGCCCGCGATGACGATGGGATGCTCCTCGCCGCGTTCGGCCGCTCGGACGGGAATCCCCGCCAGGTCCAGGGCGTTGAGCGCATTGGTGTAGAGCGTCTCGTAGGGCAGGGTGAAGCCGATCAGGTCGAACGCCGCCAGCGGCCGCTTCGACTCGAGCGAGTAGAGCGGAATCCCATGTTCGCGCATCAGGGCTTCCATGTCCAGCCAGGGGACGTAGGCGCGCTCGGCCAGCGAATCCGCGCGTTGGTTGACCTGGTCGTAGAGGATTTTCAAGCCGACGTTGGAGACGCCGATGTCGTAGATGTCGGGGAAGACGAGGGCCACTTTGGTGGTGGCGGCTTCCCAATCCTTGACCGTGATGTTAAGCTCGCCGCCCACGTAGCGGCCAGGCTTCTGTACCTTTAAGAGGATGCGGTCTAATTTGGCTTCGATTTGCTCAGGAGTTAACATGGCGCGTATTATACCTGATAAGAATTGTCGGATTGTTGGCTTTTGACGGTCGAATTTGGCCTTCTCGTCCCTAACAAAAGTGATAGGAAATCGGGCCTCGAATAGGCCAAAAGAACCAAGGGTTTCAGCTTAGCGCTGGCTTAGAATGAACAGCGTAAAGGAGTGAGTAATGAAAAAGATTCTTTTGGTTTCCCTAGCTCTTGTTCTAACTGCCTGCGGCGTGGTTCAACCCGTCCAGCAGGTGCCGCCGACGCCCGTCATCGCCACCGTACTGGTGACGGTCATCCCGCCTACTGAAGTTGTGCCGCCGACCGCTATTCCGCTGCCGACCCAACCCCCGACCCTCCCGCCGACGGAAGTTCCCACGCAGGTGCCGCCCACGCCGACGGTGGTCCCGCCCACGGAAGCCGTCCAGCCGACCGCGACCCAGGCCGCGGCTGCTGCCCAGCCCACCCAGGGAAGCACGGGCCCCAACACCTCGCCCGTGGCGTTCGACCCGTCCTTCAATGGCGGCGCGTTCACCAATATGACCGCCTCGACGGGCATCTTCTACCTGCGCTGCGCGCCCAAGG
>CALFXA010000234.1 GCA_937928015.1 uncultured Anaerolineales bacterium
CCATCAATCCTTCCACGCGATCGAGAGTGTAATGCAGGCCGTAGATATTGATCGGCTTCTTGCGGCCCATCAGCCACATGTCCATCAACAGGAGCGGCAGACCCGAAACGTGGTCGGGATGAAAGTGGGTGACGATGATGTCCGTCAAGTCATTGAAATCCAGGCCCGCCTGTTCGAGGCGCAGAACGGGATTACCCACGCAATCGACCAGGACCATGCGTTCACGGCCAATAACCACCATGTGGGTATTTTCCTGGTTCTTGGTGGGAATGGCGTTCGACGAGCCGAGGATGATGACTTTGGACATAATTCACCAATGGAGGACACCTTTGAGGATGACGGGGGTCACGTACGTTTCGATCAGGGAAGCCACCAACAACAACGGGATGACCACGCCCAGGAAAACCTTGGCCCAGTCCGCGACCTGGTCGATGAACACCTCGCCCATGGACCTGCCCGTCTGCGGCGTGACCAGGGCCACTGCCATACGCAGCACCGCCGCCCCGCTCAAGATCAGCGCAGGCAGTTCGAACAGTCCATGCGGGAGGATGCCCGTGGAAAACAGCAGCCAGGGCGAGACCCCGAAGTAAGCGAAAAGGCTCAACACGCCGCCGATCAGGCCCGCGTTCAACAGGTAGACCAGGATGCCCAGCACCCCAAAGGTGAGCATCCCAAACAGGAACATGAGGGCGGTGGCCCTGATGTTATTCATGAAGATAAAGGGGGCGGATATCTGCACTTCGCCCAACCCATTGGCCGCAGGGATGGTGGCCACGCTCTCGCGCAGCTCGGCCAAAGAACTCACATCCTTCAGGGCATTCGGGGCATTGAGCGTCACTTGGTCATAGCCCAGCCAGCCGCCCGCCAAAAAGACCAGGACCATAATCAGGGTCGGCAAGGCCAATCTCCGCAGGGTGGCCGTCACAGCCACGCGATACCATTCCCCGATGGAATGAGCCCCGTCCAGGAAGCGACGCCAGAAAGTGACCCACATCCAGCGGATGTTGAGCGTGTCGATCTCGCGTCCCAGCAGGTATTCGCGTTGGAAGTGGGCAATGCCCATACGCACGAACAAGGATGCCAGCACCATCACACCCACCAGCGCCACCCATAAGGTCCTGCCGTTGCCCCAGAAGAGCAGGACGCTTTCGCCCTGCACCAGGAAGGCCACAGGGATAATGATGAACGAGGCCAGCAAATTGGCCGCCTTCACCGAGGTGGACTGGACCGAAATGACGATTGCGCCGCTCACCATCAGGATGGCATGGCCCGTGGTGAGGATGATCAACTGGGCGACGAGTCCCGCCGAGGGCATGTTCAGGTCGAGGCGCGAGACCAGGATCAGATACACGGCAATCGCCAGAAAGCTCGCGATCAACGGGGTCAATACGCCGACCACCAGCTTACCCAGGTAGATCTGCCAGTCTTTCATCGGCGAACTGAGCAGCGGCTCAATGGTGCCGCGTTCCTTTTCGCCTACGAAGGTTTCCAACGCCACCACCAGTGAAATGGTGTTTGGGAAGAAACCGATCAACAGAACAGAGAACGGCACCAGGGCATCGATCACCAGGTCCGCGCCGTATTGATTGATAAAGTCAATCACGCCGCGCGCCATGACCATCATCAGGAACGGGAAGGCCGTGGTCAGCACCGCCAGCGGGAAGAGTACGCGCCAGTCACGGAGCTGGTCGCGCAGTTCGCGCTGCGCCACGATCCAGACAGGCTTCAGGTTAGCCAACATAGGTCCCTCCCTGCGCCTCGGCCATGGCCTTGAGATAGGCCTGCTCCAAGGTACGCGGAACCTCCTGGAAGGCAACCACGGGCGCGTGCCCCGCAGACAAGGCATTCACCAACTGCGGATTCGCCTCGCGCGGCTGTTCCACCTGGAACCTAAGGCGGGTCCCGTCCAACTGACGCATGGTCACCCCCTCGGGCAGAGTCAGCCCGTTGGGGGTCCACGCCTCGGCAAGCTGCGCCTCGTATTCGGCGGACCCGAGGATGTTGTCCTTGAGCTCATCAAGCGAACCCTGCATGAGGATGCGTCCGCGATAGATGATGGCTACAGTATCGGCCAACGCTTCCGCCTCGGCCAGATTATGCGTGCAGATGACGATGGAGCGCTGCGAAGACTTCAGCCGCGCGATCTCGTCCCGCACCAACCGCGCGGATTCGGGATCCATTGCGGAGGTCGGCTCATCAAGCAGCAGCACGGGCGGTTCGTGGATCAAGGCGCGGGCCAGGGCCAGCTTCTGGCGCATGCCCTTGGAGTATTCCCCGATACGGCGTTTAGCCGCGTAAGACAGGCCGAAATAATCAAGCAGGTATTCCGAGCGGGCCTTGCGGGCCTGCGGACTGAGCGAATAGACCTGCCCGAAGAAATCGAGATATTCGAGCGCATTCATACGCACATACAGACCATGCTGCTCGGTCAACACGCCGACCGAGGCGCGTACCTCATTGCCATGCGTGAGTACGTCATAACCCGCCACCCGCGCCCAACCCCGCGTCGGCTCCAGCAGAGACGTCAACATGCGGATGGTGGTGGTCTTGCCTGCGCCATTCTGACCGAGGAAGGCCAGAATCTGCCCAGACTGGACGTTGATGGTCACGCCCTCGACGGCCCAGAAATCATGAAATTGCTTGCTTAGATCGTTGGTTTCTATCATCGTCTTTATCTCAGAATATCGGCAGGGTAGCCCCCTGTCAATAAGACAACGGTCCTCTCGCGTTTGATTTTGGTTGCGGAGGACATCTTACCGTTAAATTTCGTGCACGGACCTCTCAAGAACTGTCAGTTTTGTCAGCGAGGTCGGAGGGGGAACCTTTCGTGGAAGACGCCCCGGGACGGTGACGCCAGACCAGGGTCAGGGCGGAAAGCACGGCGATGACCGCCATGATGGTCTGGTTGATGTTGATCCCGCCGACCATGGAGGCATCCAGGCGCAGGAAGTCCAGGCTGAAGCGCACCACGGGGTATACGATTAGGTACAGGAGCAGGATGTCGCCTTTCTTGCTCCTGCCTTCGTAGCTGCGTGTGACCCACATCAGCAGGGCCATGTTGAGCAGATTAAGGATGGACTCATACGCAAAGAGCGGATGATAGTATTCCACGCTGGCAAAAGTGGACAGGCGGTGCTGAGGGTCGATGTACAACTTCCACGGCAGGTTCGTGGGCGCGCCATACAGTTCCTGGTTGAAGAAATTACCAAAGCGGCCGATGGCCTGTCCCAGCGCGAGGCTGGGGGCGGCGATGTCGGCCCATTCGAGGAAGTCCAGTTTATGTTTGCGGCTGTAAAAATAGAGCGCGATCACGCCGCCGATAACCGCGCCCGGGATGCCCAATCCGCCGCTGCGGACGTTGAGGATATCGAGGATGTGGATGGTGCCGCCCGCGAAATACGGGTTGACCATCTTGCCCGTGACGGGGTCCATTACCAGGGCGCTGGGCGAGGGTGTGAAAACGTGCCACAGACGCGCGCCCACCACGCCCGCGATGATCAGGTAGATCATCAGATCCCAGATGATCTCGGGGTCGTGTCCGCGGCGCTTGGCTTCGCGCGAGGCCAGCCATCCGCCCGCCAGTGCGCCCGTCATCAGGATGATGCCGTAAAAGTGGATGAACAACGGGCCGATGTAGAAACCGTCGATCATGCTTTCTCCTCGCGGACCTGCTTCATACGCGCATGTCCCTGCACCCGCACCAATCCGATGCGCTGGAGGGCGGTCACATTGGCCAACACAGCGATGATACCCACCGCCCACAACGGCAGGTTGAAGACCAGCAACGGAGCCAACACCAGGTAGCGTTCCACGCGGGTGAGGATTCCGCCCTTGGCTTCGAAGCGTAGAGACTCGGCACGAGCCTTGGTGTACGAGACCAGCACCGAACCCGCCGCCGCGAAAAAGGTCAACATCGCGCCGAGGGTGTCGCCTACTTCAAGGAAGTGATACAACACCCCGCCCAGGATGATCAATTCGGAATAGCGGTCGCTGACCGAGTCGACGAAGGCGCCCCAGTCGCTGGGTTCGCCGCGCAGACGGGCCATCGTCCCATCCAGCGCGTCGATGGGAGTCATCAACAGCACGAACAGTCCCCCCGTGGTCATTTGTCCGCGCGCGAGGAAATACGCGCCCACGGCATTCCCCAACAACCCAAGGATGGTCATGGTGTTGGGAGTCAGTCCGATTCGATTGAGGAAATTACCGATGGGGTCCAAAAGCCACTTGAACCAGACACGCAATCGATCAGTAAACGTCAATTTTGCAGTGGTTGTAGTATCTGCCACCGTTCTTGTCCTTTCAAGGAAGATTTTTCAATCATACCCGAAAACAGGGACCGTCTGGATTTACTTGTCCCCGTTATCGTCCACATCTTCATCGGTCTCGCTGACCAGCACATCGCGCTCACGTCCGCCGCCCTGAGAGGGACCGACCACGCCCAAGTCTTCGAGTTGGTCGAGCAGGCGCGCCGCGCGCGGATAGCCGATGCGCAGCCGCCGCTGAAGCAGGGAGGCCGAAGCCCGCTGAGTCGAGCGGACGATGGAGGTGGCCTTTTCGATCAGGTCGCCGTCTTCATCTTCGTCGGGCTCGGTCAGCAATTTCTCCCACGGCGGGACATCCGCCACGGGCACGTCACTGACTTTCTGCCAATGGGCAATGAGGCGCTCGATCTCCATGTCGGTGATGAGCACACCCTGGGCGCGCACGGGCGTGCCAACCTCGGGGTTGAGGAAGAGCATGTCTCCGCGCCCAAGCAGGGATTCCGCGCCTGTTGTGTCGAGAATGACGCGGCTGTCCACACCCGAGGCAACGGCAAAGGCCAGACGCGCAGGGAAGTTGGCCTTGATCAGGCCTGTCACCACATCCGTGCTGGGGCGCTGGGTGGCGACCACCAAGTGGATGCCAGTGGCGCGCGCCATCTGCGCCAGACGCACCAGGTTGTGCTCGGTCTGGTCGGGCGCCGACATCATCAGGTCGGCCAGTTCATCGATGATGACCACGATGCGCGGAAGGGCCTGTCCGCCCTCCTTGCGGGTCTGTTTGTGGTTGTAGGAAGTCAGGTCGCGCGAATGGCTGGCTTCGAGCAGACGGTAGCGATGCTCCATCTCCACCACCACCCAACGCAGCACACCCAGGATGCGCTCCACGTTGGTCTCGACCTTGCCATATAGGTGAGGCAGGCCGTTGAAACGTAGGAGTTCCACCATCTTGGCATCGATCATCACCATGCGCAATTCTTCGGGCGTGTTGTTCATGGCCAGGCAGGCCGCCAGGGCCGTGATAAATACGGACTTGCCCGAACCTGTGGATCCCGCCACGAGCATGTGCGGCATACGCGCCAGATCCGCAATAAGGGGCTGACCCGAGACATCGCGGCCGAGGGCGACAGCCAGCGGGGCCCCGACCTTGTGGAAGTTTTCGCTTTCGAGCAGGGGACGCATCCGCACCATCGCAGAGCGCGCGTTCGGAACCTCGATACCTACATAAGGCTTGCCAGGCACGGGCGCTTCGATGCGCAGGCGTTCGGCGGAGAGCGCCAGGGTCAGGTCCTTTTCGAGCGAGGCGATCTGCGCCACGCGGACCTTCATCAGTTGCGCATCCTCCTCGCTGGGATTGTTGCCCTTCTTGATGAACCCAGGCTGGACGGCAAACTGCGTAACCGACGGACCGACCCGATATCCGATGACCGTGGCAGGGATGCCGAACTCGGACAGGGTCTTCATAATCAGACCCGCGGTCTGGTT
>CALFXA010000235.1 GCA_937928015.1 uncultured Anaerolineales bacterium
TGCCTACATTCTGGCCGACGGTCGTTCCGTCGCCTGCGAAGACATAGATTGTATCGTTAGCGGCTGAGGCGGTCTGCGCCTCGACCAGGGTATCGAACGGATCGGTCGAGCGGCCCTGTCCGCCTGCGATGGCATCGTTTTTAACATACCAAATGCGCTGGGTGTTTACGTTGATCGTGACGGTGGCTGTGTCGCTCAAACCACCGGAATCGGTCAGGGTGTAGGTGAATGTATCTGTGCCGGTAAAGCCTGGATTAGGAAGGTAGCTGAAAGTCCCGCTGACGCTGTCGAACACACTCAGGGTTCCGTTGGCTGGGTTGGTATGAGCGGTGATGCTGAAGGTTCCAGCGTCTCCCAGAAACTCCACGTCATTGGAAAATAAATTGCTGGCGATGTGGACGGCTGGGGCACTGCCTGCCGCGACGCCGACTTCCAGCAAGGTATTTCCGATGGTGTCGTAGCTGTCGTTGATGGCCAACGGCGAGACGTTGACCGAACCAGCCACCAGGGTGGTGTTGGCGTCGATGATGTCATTGAAAGTGACGCCGGTGGCGTCCGTTCCCGTATTGGGGATCGAGACCGTGTACTCGATGACCTCGCCGGGATCGGCCTTCCCATCCCCGTCGCCGCCGATGAATGCGTCGGTCATAGTCGCGACGATGGTCGGAGCGGCCCGTACGATGCCGTAGGTGCCGAATGCGGCTACCGCCGCAACAAGGAACATGACCGATCCCCGCATGATGCGCGACCAAATTCGGGTGAGCGGTCCGCGCCGAGTCTGTCCTGAGCGTTTTATCGTAGCCATGGATACTCCTTTATGTGAATGCAGATGGCCGTCAATAATAATGATTTCGTTGGTACTTTATTTCCTGCCCTGAAGAGGCGGGCACGTTCATTCACTTCCTGGGAAAACCATACAGCATGCCAAGGGGCAGCATGCTGTATGGCTGTTCGAGCGCGGATCAGGTGCGCGGGGGGTAGACCCCTTGCAGCGCAATGCAGAAATTGAGGGTCAGATAGGGCTGCATGTTGTTGTGCGGTTGGTCGCCGCCTGCCGGTGCCAGGGCATTGCCAGATAACTGGACCAGGTTGTTGGGAACGCCATACAGGTTTCCGCCAACGGACCTGGCCAACGCCTCATTGGTGGGGATGCGGTCCTCACCAGGGTCGGCGGCATCTGTACTCCAGGCGTGGCTATGGTTGGGGATTTCCGACTCAAGCAGGCTGACCGTTTCCGAGCCGCCGGTCTCGCCGAGATCGTGCAGCGAAAGCCCGGGACCCTGTCCCGGGTGCATGGGCGCATTGCCCTGCATGTTGGGAAGTGCAAAGTTCGACTTTCCATCGCCGCCATAGGTGGTGCCGAGGAGCGAGAAAAGCGCCGTGTTCTGCGAAAGCGGCAGGATCTGCCCGTCGCAAAACGCCCAGCCTTTGGGGGCAAAGTTGAAAGGGAAGATGCGGATTTCGGCCACAAATGGATCCATGATTTTCTCCTTGAATTCTTTCGTGTTTACATTACGCTAATGCTACGTGGGCGAAGGGAAGATCCCGAACAGCGAAATGATAAAGTCCACGCACAGGTAGGGTTGGAAGTTCGAGTGGGGCTGGCTGCCTCCAACCGATGAAACCGCCTGTGCAGCGAGGGGAACATTCGGCGGGATGGCAATATAGGGAGTGGCCGTGGCCGTGGCCGCAAGCACATTTCCGCCCGGGTTGACGGTATTGCCCTGATCCAGGGAGGCCAGCATGGGATGAGAATGGGCGGGGATCTGGTTCACTGTGAGCGTAACAGTTTCCACGCCGCCCGTCTCAGCCAGGGTGAACCCGTTTCCCATGTGGATCGGCAGCCGTCCGCGCAGGTCGGGCAGGGCGAAGGTGGATTGTCCGTCTCCGCCATAAGTGGTGCCGATCAAATTGAAGAGGGTCTCGTATTCAGAGATGGGCAGGAGTTGCCCCTCGCAGAACATCCAGCCAGCGGGCGCGAAATTACCCGCGAACATTCGAATCTCACCGACATAAGGTTGTGCCATGTTGGGTCTCCTTTAGGTTTGGCTGGGGAAGATGCCCTGCAGGGCAATGGAGAAGTTCAATGTGAGGAAGGGCTGCATGTTGAGATGCGCCTGGCTTCCGCCAATATTACCAATGTTGCCGGCGATCATGCTGGTCAGGTTTGTGGCGCTGTGATAGGCATCGAAGCCCGACTGTGCCACTACCAGACTGTTGGAGGGGACGATGGCGCTGGCTCCTGCAGACGAGGCCTGGGCGGTGTGCATGTGCGTTGGAAGCTCGGGGATTGAAATCGTATGTGCCTGTTCGCCGCCGCGTTCACCGAGAGTGTGACTCCCCATGTGAATCGGAGTGCGGCCCCGCAAGTCGGGCAGGGCGAAGTTCACCCGCCCGTCTCCGCCATAGGTCGTCCCCAGCAGGGAAAAGAGTCCCTGGTTCTGATTGATGGGCAATAATTGCCCGTCGCACAGTGCCCAGCCCTTGGGCGGAAAGCTAAAGGACATGATGCGAATCTCACTCAAGAACGGTTCTGCCATGTTTTTCTCCTTGATAAAATGGACCCTGCGCGGGCCTATCCCGAGCGGGGGGATGACCAGGGTGGAACGTTTAATGCATCAGGTTGAAAACAGCTTCGTACTGAAACCCATCCTTATCCTGTGCAATAGGGACAAGGAAAAGCTCAAATTCCCCCAGGGTGGGATGTTTCATCGTGCGGGTTCTCTGGGGAAGAAATGTGTCTGACGGACCGTGGAAGAACAGGGAGAATGCCTCACTGCGCTCGGTCTTGACGCTTTCCACGACAGCGGTCAGGGTCAAGCGGATTGTTCGGGCGGAGTCGACTGAAACGTCGAACTCGGACCCGATGTGTTCGGTCATGTGCTGCGGTCTGATTTGTTCGAGCATCCTTGTCCTTTCTCTATACTAGTGGGAAGTGACGATTTCTATTAAGAAATGTCGCGCGGCGTCCAGACCATTTCATGGTAGACGCTGTTGACCTCTCGCGTCTTGACAAACCCCAGTCGTGTGTACAGGCGGATGACGGGATTAAAAAACTCGACCCGCAAGACAAGCGGGAGGTTGTCCTTACGGGCCAGTTCCATCAAATCCTTGATGATGGCAGTTCCAATGCCTAGCTTCCGATACTCTGGCAGGATGGCGATATCCATGATCAGGTGCTGTTTGTCGGTATGCTCCAGAATCAAACGACCAGCCGCTGCGCCGTCCTGTTCGATGATCATGTACTCGGCGGTTGGATAGTGCCTTTTGTAGTGGGCGGTCTGGGCGTCGAATTGCATGCGCAGGAAATCTGCCTTTTGCTGTTCGGTCCAATCGACCAGGGCCATCTCCTCGGTGCGGGTGCTGGCATATACGCGGAGCAAGAAATCTTCATCCTGTGCGACGACAGGGCGGAGGGTGTACGTGGCTTCTGCTTCGTGAGTCATTGTGTTCACACCTTTACCGGGGAAACGAAAAAACCCCTTGACATGGCAAGGGTACGAATTGTGCAATGAGTCCGAACGCCTAAGATATTCATCTGTATCCTGAGTAAGTTGTAACGGCTGTCTCGATAAAATAGGATAAAGAATGTCCCATTTGATGGGTACATTATACTTTCTTTGCTCGAATATACAACCCCCCCAGATGGGTTAATAAGTATATCTTTGATTATATTTCATTTTTCAATATATAGCAGAATAAAAAATCCTATTAATATTGTAATTAATATCTGGACATTTAAATGAGATTAGACTAAGATAGCCTGGAACGCAGGAGAATTAATAACCGACCTGCGTTCTGATTCCGCCACCCTTCCTTTGGAGGTTCTATGTATCGTCGTGACTTTCTCAAGATTGCAGCCGTTTCGTCCCTGGCTTTGGCATTCCCTGTTTGGAAATTGGCGGAGCTGGCTCTGGCTCCCGTGGAAGTCGAATATAACGGGCGGATTTATCGCGGGTTGCGAGATGGCGACATCCACATCTCAGAGGATCAAGGGCAATCCTGGCGGAAGCAGACGGGCTTCGGGGGGGAGTGTCCCATAGCGAAGTTGTTTTCATCGGATGGACGTTTGTATGCGCAATTGAAATATCAAGGGCATTCATTTGATCTGGTTCTGTCGGGGGACGGGAGCAGGTGGATGGTCGGATAGGATCGTTATACTGTAGAGGAAAATCCGCCCGCTGTTACAGCGGGCGGATTTTGTTTATAGTTTTTCCAGGTAGTTCGCAGTGGCATTTTCCAGGTCCCCATAGACACCGCGATATCTTTCGGGCAGCAACTCGGCCACCTTGTACATCATCTCGTCGGCGATGCGCTGACGGAGTTCGCCCGTCACACGTTCGCCGTGAGTGTCGAGTTTGAATGGCTCGCCCACGCGGATGTTGAAATCGGTGCGCTTGAGGTGTTTGAGATTCTTGAGGAAATTCTCACCGCCCCAGTTGCTGAGCGGGATCAACGTTGCGCCACTGCGTTGGGCCAGGGTGACGATGCCAGGCTGGGCCTTGATCATCGCGCCTGTCTTGTTGCGCGTACCCTCGGGGGCGATGCCGAGGATGTAGCCCTTCTCCAATGCCTCCAGTGACTTGCGCATGGCGGCCATGTCCGCTTCGCCGCGGTGGATAGGGATGATCTCCCATTGGTTGAAGATGAAGTTCAGGAACCAGCCGTCCCAGGTCTCGACCTTGGCGATGCCCGTCACGGGGCGCGGCAGCAACTCGGTGAAGATGATCGGCACCTCGATGGAGCCTGTATGATTTGAGTAGGCGATGACGGGACCCTTTTGCGGAATCTTGTGCAGGTCCGATTTGTCGACGTGGCACATCGCCTCCAGCCCGAGGCGGCAGGCGTAGCCGAGGAACAATCCCAGCGGACCCATTTCAGACATTCTCCGCGGTGATGAAATCCAGCGCGGCGGGGATCAATTCCACGGCAAGTTCCTGCCCTTCGCGGCAGAGCGTCTCGCCGTCACAATGGGCAGGCAGACTGCCCTTGATTGCCTTGACGGCGATGCGGTCGGTGCGCTCCATGCGGATCTCGGGCTGGCCTTCTTGCGTGCCCTTGATGAAATACGGAACCAGCCCGAAGATGCGTAGCCGCCCCGCTTCGGAGGCGATGCACAGGTCCAGTTTGCCGTCGGAGGGATCCCCTTTGGGGGCCATGTGGAAGCCGCCGCCCATGCGTTTCCCGTTCATGATCGAGATCATCAGCGAGGGTTGGACAATGGTCTGGCCGTTATAGGTCATCTCCACGGTGGGAGCCTTGTAATAAAGGAAGACGGTCTGCAGCACGGCGATGAGATAGGCCAGCAGGCCGCGCGCCCAGCGGACCTCGATGGCGACGAAGCCGACCGCCGCGTCGAAGCCGATGCCCACGCCGTTGACGAAGTAACGTCCCTCGGGATATTCGCCGCCGCGCACGATACCCACATCCAACCTGCGACGGCCGCCCGTTGCCAGCGTCTGGATGGCCTGCTCAAGGTCCATGGAGACGCCCAGGCTGTAGGCGGCATCGTTGCCCGTGCCGACGGGCAGGATGTACATGGCCGTGTGATTGAAGCCTGCCGCGCGGGCGCGCATCAGACCGTTGAGGGCCTCGTTGGCGGTGCCGTCGCCGCTGGCGGTGACGACCACGTCGAACTTCTCGCGCGCGGCGCGCTCGGCCAGGTCGGCGGCATGCCAGGGCCGTTCGGTGCGGACCAACTCGAAGTCCAGGTGGTGGCGGTGCATGAGTTCCTCGATCTGTGGGACCATCTTTTCGGCATGGCCGCGTCCCGAGGTGGGGTTGACAATGATAAGATACTTCACGAAGAGGACTCCCGAAAATGGAATGGGGCGAGTTTATCATACTTGTTCCCATTCCTGAGTAGATGAAAAGACAGCCACTTTTTAGCGGCTGTCTTTTCGGAAAATTCTCTTGTTGGCAGTGTTTGCAAGAGTCATCGTTCCATGCGCGGTGTATGGCGATAGTCCGCGCGATGGCCTGTGAAGACCGAACTGAGCCAGTCGGCCAGTTCGTCCACGGCGAATTTCTCTTCGTCGTCGAGCACGGTTTGGAGTTGGGCAAGGTGTTCGATCAATTCCTGCATCTGGGCACGGAATGCATCGAACTTGTCGGGCGTGGGCTGGGCCTGCAACGCATCACGGGCGCGCTGGGCCTCGTCCAGGGCCTGCATGGCGAGGCGAATGTTCTCGGTCATCATGTCCCAGTCAGTCATGGCGACTCCTTCCTGGAACCGAACCGTTCCATATTTAAGATAGCACGTCAGGGTCTGGATTTCAAGTAGTCCTCGGGCGTATCGAGGTCGGCCAGAATGGTGGGCGTGTCTACATCCACGTATTGGATCTGGTCCGCGTGCGCGTTGAGGAAATCGCGCGGGGTCTGGGAAGGTGCGAGCGCCAGCAACTCCTCCCACAGCGGACGCGCCACCAGCCAGGGATGTCCGCGCCGCTTTTGGAAGGAGGGCACGACCAGGCTTGCTCCGCTTTGACGGAAGGCCGCGCACACGGCCTCCACGCTTCGCGCCTGGACCTGGGGCTGGTCGCCGAGGCCGATGAGGACTGCCTCCGCCTCGGCAGCCTCCGCAAGCAGGTGACGCAGTCCGCATTGCATGGACGAGAGCATTTCGCCGCTGGCATATTCGGGGTTGAAAACGGTATGCGCTGTGTCGCCGACCAGGGCTGTGATCGAATCGTGCAGCGCGCCCGTGACGACGACGATCTTGTCCACGCCTGCCGCGCGGAAGGCGGCGAGGACGGTTTGCAGCACGGTGCTTTCGCCCCAGGGCAGCAGCATCTTGGGCTGGCCCATACGTTTTGATTGTCCTGCTGCGAGAATCAGGGCGGCGATTTTAGAGCGTTTCATCATCCACCAGCCTGCGATATTGTTCGGGTGTGTCCACGTCCAGCAATAAACGATCGTCATGCCAGGGCAGGTACGCGGGCGGAAATTTATGGAAGACGCCGCGCCCGCCGATGTCGCCTTGCAAGGAGAGCAAATCAGGGAAGGTGACTCGGTCGAAGAGCACGGGGTTGGCGCGTGCATCCTGCACCATCGGCGCGAGTACAGGCGGCAGGTCGAGGCGGTGACGCTCGACCAATGCCCTCAATATCGTTGCAGTCACCTGCGGTTGGTCAGCCAGCAGGAAGATGCCTCCTCCCATCCTCCCCCATTTTCTTTGAAAATGGGGGAGGTGTCCCGTAGGGATGGAGGGGGCCAACGCATTGATGCTTGCACGAATCGAACTGGCCTGCCCCTCCTGCCAGGACTCATTGCGGATGATCTGCACGGGCAAACCTTGCAACGCAGTTTCCACTTCCTCGGCGTACGCGCCCGTGACGACCAGCACAGGATCGAGGCCAGTGGACAAAGCCGTCTGCGCCACGACGCGCACGAAGGGAGTCCCGCGCCAGTCAAGCAGTTGCTTGGGCTGACCGTAGCGCGTGGATGCGCCCGCCGCGAGGATGATCCCTGCGATGGGTTCGAAGGTCTGGAAGGTTGTGGGGGAGTGCAGCGCGCCGACAATAACAGAGTCGAAGGCGGGCAAGAGCAGGTTGGCGAGCTTCCCGCCCAGCGCTTGCAGTTCAGGCGTGTCGGCCTGGTTGAGCAAGGCAACCCTGCGTGCAGGGTCGGGGATGTTCTTCAGCCCGCCCTGCGAGTGAGTCAAGATACGCGCCAGGGCTTTGGGTGTGACCACCGCACCGAGTGGAAGTCCGCTGAGACGCGAGAAGATCTCGGGGCGGTGGACGAATTCATCCGTCAACGGACGGCCCAACCCCGTCAGCCCTGCAACGACCAAGACCAGGTCCGCGAAATCGGGCAGGGGCGGTTCATGGTTGGCGGGCGCCTTGAGTGGATGTCCGCGCGAGCCGTCGGCTTCGATTAGCAGGGGCCAGCCTCGGGCGGCGCATTCCGCTCGTAAACGGGCGAGCGGCTCGGGGTCCAGGGGACGGGTGCGCGTCCCATCCAGCGGACCCGTGACCAGAGTCAAGCCGCTCGCGGGTAGGTGATCCAAATCGGCTGAGGTTTGTGCGATCAGGTGATAGTCGGCCAGGGGAATCTGCCATTCGCCGAGGTGCGAGGTGGCGGTGAGGATGACAACGGCTGGACCCTGTGGCACAGAGAGCCAATCGCGCGCGAGCCGAAACAGGGCGCCGGTCTTTCCGCCCGCGCCAACCGCCGCCACGGTGATGGGCTTGACAGGAAGTGTTCGCAGAGCCTGGGCGAGGTTCATGCGGCGATTATAAGGGATAAGCGCGAGGAGTTATTGGGCAGCGTTTTTGGGTGGGTTGATCTCACTGGCCAAGAGGATGTGCACCCGCTTCAAGATCATGAACAGGGTCAGGATGAAGTTGATGACCAGGAAATAGATTACCAGATTGAGCGCGAGGGTGAAATACGGCCAATTCGTTTCGACGAAGAGCAGCAGGAGCAGGGCAATGGAGAGGACTGCCACCAGGATGCAGAATGATATGTTTGCGTAGATTTGGCTGAGGAATTTCCTGCGCAGGGTGGCCTGTGCATGGGCGCCGCCTTCCTTGCGCAGGATGTCGTAGATGAGCAACAGCAGGTTGAATAGTAAGGCGGAGAAGACCGAGAGGGAGGTGATGAGCGCGTTGATGGCATCCAGGTCGAGGGTGAAGCGCAGGAGGAAGGTCAGGAACAGGGAGGCGGCAGTGGGTGTGACCAGGAACAATAATATGTCCTCGACCGAAATCCTGTTGTTGGCGAAGTTGCGCAGCGTGCGGATATGGTCAGTGACGATCACCCAAATGTTGACCTTGCTAAACATCCCTGGTCTCCAGGCCGATGGATGGCAGAATCTCCCTGACAATCTCCCTGGCGACGCGGTCGATGCTGGCGTAGACGGGGTGTCCGCCGTACATCTCGATTCGGTTCGTGATGTTGTAATCGGCGCGGAAACTGCCAGGCTCGGTTAGGTCCATGGTGCGGCGTTTGCCGTTCATGTCGAACTCGATCTTGACCGTGTCATAGTCCAGCCCTTTGACCTGCACGAATTCCCTGGCACTCATCTGTCCGCGCAGCACATCCTGAATTTCCTTGCCCATGGAGAATGCCGCGCCCCGCTTGGCCTTGACCTGCAATTCTATGGTGCTGCCTTGTTCGTCGACTCCCATCTTGACCGCGTCTGCGATGTCGGTGGGGACCTTGAAGCGCACGAAGCGCAGTTTAGTGACCCGCCCCTTGGAGAAGTATTGCTTGATCAGCCGCTCGGGCACCAGGCGGTCGAGTTCCAGGTCGCATTCGCTGCATTTCCGTTTGAGGAAGGTTCTGAAATCGCGCTCGAACTGGCTGTTGATGCCCGTATTGCCTTCCATCTCGAACGCGACCAGGGCTTTGGTGCCCTCGCTGGGAATTACCATCAGGAAATAGAATGGCAGCATTTCCGCTTCGCTGACCGAACGCTCGTGGGTAATCTCACGTTTTCGGATGTTCACGAGCGAGCTCTTGATGCCGTACTCACCCCGTTCCAGCAGCCCGCTGAGTGTGCATCCGCTCTTGCGGAGATGCGAAGCCCGCAGTAGGGACTGGCTGTCGGTGTCGTTGGTGGGCCTTTCTTCGAGATGATCAAGGTATTCCGTGAGCAGGCTGAACAAGTTCTGTCCCCCAGGCAGAGTGTGCAGGTCATAATATGTGAGGTTCTTCTGGTTGCTCCTCACCCGCAGCACGTACGTCGAGATCGTGACGCTTTTCATTGGGACCTCCTTGGGAAGGCCAACGCGATTCGTTACGATCATTATACAGTCAATGGAAGTCCGAATTCAAGATGAAGGCGTGGAATCAAAAACATCGGAGATTTGTGAGAATCTCCGATGTTTTTGATGTAAGAGCAGGCTTGGACCTAATTGTTGAAGCCGCCCGAGGCGCCGACGATTCCCACCACGAAGACGAAGTAGGCGATGACACAGCAGATGCCCAGCACGGCCAGGCCGACCCCGACCCAGCCCATGATGATACCTGCCGTGGCCATGCCGTCGCCCGAAGCGGTGGGCGGGACGGCACGCGTCTCCTTGCGGGCCATGTTGCCTGTAATGATGGCGACGATGGAGGCCACCACAGGGAAGAGGGTAAAGCCCAGAATGCCCGCAATCATGCTGACCAGGGCCAGCGTGCTGGAGGGTAGGGCGACGGGCGGCATGCCGCCATAATTCGGGGGTTGTGGATAGTCAGACTGGTTCATGAAGATCTCCTTGTTCGATGATATTCAATCCAGTATAGCATTTTTTCCATGGAGAAGAGGTGGATGAATTTCCTGTTTTTGCCGCATAGGTCGCGGCGTCGCTCTCGGGTTGGCAGTCGCACAACTTGGTGTTTCTTACCCTCATGCCGTCCAGTGCAAAAGAACCTCGGCGGACCTGGAGCGTTCATTCCTCCACGATGATTTGAAGCTCTTTTTCCAGAGTCTGCCCGCCGACCATGGTCCCCTTGCACGCTACAAAAACCTTGAAAGTAAAGGTCCCTGCCTGCTCTGGCGTGCCGCTGATCTTTGCACCATCTTCGCCGTCCACGAAAACCAACTCCAGACCGGCGGGAAGCTCTCCGCTGGAAACGAATACGCTATCCACAGGTGTGACGTTATCGCTAATATGGAGATCGACTTCATATTCCACGCCGACTTGCGCCTTGGGAAAGGTGTCGGGTTCGATTTTGAGCACAATGGGAGACGGCGTAAAAATATAATTGAATGTGGGTGTCGCTTCTGCGCGGGGAAAACCGGGGAACAGGGAACAGGCAAAGGAGAGGATTGGAACGAGCAGCGCCACAAACCAGATATGTTTTTTCATGATTCTTATATCCATTACACGGTGGGACGAATGGGTGTGCCGCAAAACCCGCATTCAAGGGTGCCGACCTCCGTCCAGGTCACTTCGCTCTGTCGGAGGGGCGCGCCGCAATTCGGACAGTTACTCGGCAGACGGCTCAATTGCGCGGCGCGCGGATCGAGAGGAGCGGACTGCGGAATCTTGTCGCCGAATTCCCTGGTCAGTGCCTCGGCAGCCGATTTCATGCCGCGTCTGGTCAATTCACCCGTCAGGTCCTTGTAAAGCGCGGAAGCCTGCGGGACGAGATCGTATTGCAGTAACAGGGTCAACGCCGCACGGGCCTGCGTCAGGGCAGCTTCGTTGCGGCTCCTGGCAAAGACCAATGCCGCCTGGGAATGCAGGGCTGCGGCGCGTTTGGGCTGGTTGGCGGACCTGAGCACCTCCGCCAGTTTGGCGAAGATGGGCGCGGCCTGCGCGGGCTTGTTATTTTCCAGCAGGGAATTGGCTTCTTCGAGCCTGCGCTGTTCGGAGGGTTGCAGGGCGCTGTCTCTTGCAGTGGGGTCGGAGGGATCGTAGGGCATGGGGCTATTCTCTCGCGAAATCTTTTCTCTTGAAATCCTACATCTGTCTTATATCTATAATCGAACCAGCCTTACTAATTTCTTGTTGACTTCCACGGTTTCAACCTTCCAGCCCGCATTGGTCCACGCACGCAAATTG
The DNA here is from genome assembly GCA_937928015.1 of uncultured Anaerolineales bacterium. Taxonomy (GTDB): domain Bacteria; phylum Chloroflexota; class Anaerolineae; order Anaerolineales; family Villigracilaceae; genus JACPVF01. The sequence goes on from CALFXA010000235.1 coordinate 11,502, forward strand.
AGGTGATTGCCTTCTTTTTCATGCAGCCACCATCTCTCATCTTCATACGCGGACGAGGGCAATTTGAATTTCAATATTCCTTCAATCTGATTGAAGGAAAGTCTCGCCTCTTTTTGGCTTGTTGGAAGGGCCAGAAGATAATTTTTGAGCGGAGTATATTTGCCAGTCATGGCTACCCTTTCAGTTTGCGTTTGACTTCAAGAATAAGTCTTCCACTTTTTTTCTTGCCCAGGGAGTTCGACGCAAGAACTTCAGACTGGACTGGATGCTG
>CALFXA010000236.1 GCA_937928015.1 uncultured Anaerolineales bacterium
CACGGCAGTAATGAACAATGTGATGATGAGACAAGCCGCCAGCAGCACGCTGATGGTGGCAAAGGTGATGGCATTCCGCATCAGGTGCGCGCGGCGAGAGAGAATGTGCAATTGCTTGTGAACCACCCCCTGATTGCGCTCGGGAATCTCGGGCAGTTCGCGCACCAGGCTGCGGCCGCGGTCGATGATACGGCCCAGGCGGTTGGTCATGCTAAGGATCAACAAGCCGATGCCCGAGATGAGCACCACGGGACCGATAGCCACCTGCAGGGTGGGGATGAGTTGGGAAACGGAGATCATATTAAACCTATTTCTTGTCCTTTCGAGAGTCTTGAAAACGGAACCAGGCGCGCGCCAGGCGAAAGATCAGCGGGCCGATCAGGAAGGCGACCAAGGCTACGATCAGCGCCAGTTCCTGCCAGCCGACGACGAAGACCGGTTCACAAGCCAGCGTGGAAAAGACTAACGCCGCCGCGCCAAGGCCCGGCCCCCATCGAGGTCGCCGTTTTTCATCGAGACGTTTATCTGCCAAAAAACGGAGTTTTTGAGCGTTTTTCGACGTAAAGGCAGAAAGATGAAAGGATTCTTTCACAACTGTAAACGGCTCCGGTACCGCGGTTCCATTGGGGTTCTGGTAATATTCCATCACAATTGCTTTGCATTATAAGGCATTGCGTTTTCCATCCTGCAACAAAACCCCTTCACCGACACTGAAATCCAAAATGCAAGAACGCAAAGCCAGACTGGCAGGTCGTATCCTGCCAGTTTCCAGACAGGAAGTTCACCGTCTGGCACCAGGTTCGAAGGAAGTTGCGAAGGAAAATCCAAATGAAAAAATGGTTCACAAGTCTGGTCTCTCTGTTGGCGGTGGCCGCGTTGCTCCTCCCGCACGGGATCGCCTACGCGCAGTCCGCAGCAGGGACGATCCCCGCCTTCCCGGGGGCGGAGGGCTTTGGGGCCTATTCACTTGGCGGTCGGGGCGGCAAGGTTTTCGAGATTACCAACACAAACGATTCGGGCGCGGGCAGCCTGCGGGCCTGCGTGGACGCCAGCGGTCCACGCACCTGCATTTTCCGCACAGGCGGGACCATCGTGTTGAACTCCGCGCTGACCATCACCAATCCGTACATCACCATCGCGGGGCAGACTGCCCCGGGCGGCGGCATCACGCTCAAGAAGTCGGCGGGCGGCGACGCCCTGCTGATCAAGACCCATGACGTGATCCTGCGCTACATCACCTCACGCCCGGGCGCAGGCGGTGAGAATCACGCCGCGCAAGCCGCCTCGAACGGCGTCCACCTGTACAACATCATCATCGACCACTGCTCCTTCAGTTGGGGCACCGATGAAGTATTGGAGACCTGGTACAAGGTCTACGACACCACCATCCAATGGTCCATTGTTTCCGAAGGGCTGGATTGCAGCACCCATTCCAAGGGCTGCCATAGCAAGGGATTGATGGTGGGTGGCTATGCCGATAGCGAGAGCAAGAACGCGCTCGGCTCGGAAGATATCAGCGTGCACCACAATCTATTCGCGCACAACGGCGAGCGCAATCCGCTCATCCAGACCAGCGGTCTGGTGGACGTGGTCAATAATGTGGCCTACGACCCGTTCGGCACGTTCATGTACGTGTACATGAAATCGGCCTCGATCGTGCCGGTCAACTTCGTCGGCAATTACTATAAGTACGGCCCTGAAACCGAAAGCGGCAAGTATGAGATCAAGACCTACGATGACGGTGGCCTGGGCGCGAACCTGTACGTATCGGGCAACATCGGTCCGCACCGCACTACCGACATTCAGACGCAAAGCCTGGTGGTGGACTCAAGTTCGCGCAGCTTCCTGACAACCACTCGGCACGACGCCCCGCTGGTCACCACCACCTCAGCGGCGGACGCCTACGCCCAGGTCCTGGCGGCAGCGGGCAACAGCGCGGCCCTCGCCTGTGACGGGACGTGGTCCACGCGGCGGGACGGCATCGACACGCGCGTGGTCAACGACGTGCGCAACGGCACAGGCAAGATCATCGACGACCCATCCCAGGTGGGCGGATGGGCCGCCATCGCGGCGGGCGCTCCCTGCGCCGACAGCGACCACGACGGCATGCCCGACGTCTGGGAGGCCAAGTACGGCCTGAACCCGAGCAACGCCACCGACAACGTCACCGATGCCGACGGCGACGGCTACACCAACGTCGAGGAATACATGAACGGCACCGACCCCAAGAACGGGGTGGTCGCCACCCTCTTCTATGATGTCCCCACGGATTACTGGGCCCGCGAATGGATCGAGCGGCTATACCAGTCGGGCATCACGGGCGGATGCGGGATCAATCCGCTGATGTATTGTCCCGAGACGCAGGTCACGCGCGCGCAGATGGCCGTCTTCCTCGAACGCGGCCTGCATGGTGCAAGTTACTCGCCGCCCACGAACGTGTCGATTACATTTAATGACACCGCAAGCCACTGGGCACGCTACTGGATCGAGGCCCTGGTCGCGGATGGAGTCTCAGCGGGCTGCGGCGATGGAAATTTCTGCCCTGACTTGGCGCTGACTCGCGATCAGATGGCAGTCTTCCTGCTGAAAGCGGAACACGGCTCCGACTATGCTCCTCCATCTGCCAGCGGCACTCAATTCGACGATGTCCCCGCCGACTACTGGGCTGCAGATTGGATCGAGCAACTGGCGGCTGAGGGTATCACAGGCGGTTGTAGTTCCAGTTCGTATTGTCCGCATGCGTCGGTCACGCGCGCACAGATGGCAGTCTTCCTGGTCCGTACTTTCGCATTGCCGTAACCATCCAAGAAACGCAAGAGGCCGCTTTCCGCGGCCTCTTTTCATTCCAACACAATCTCTTTCACCCGCCCCACCTGCCCATCCATCAAGCGGACCTTGATGCCGTGCGGATGAGTCGGTGATTTAGTCAGGATATCCTTGACGATGCCCCTGGTCAACTTGCCCGTACGTTGATCCTGTTTGAGGACGATCAGCACAATCAGACCAGGTTTGATGTTGGCGCGAAGTTGTCCGTTCATGGGATGATATTCCCCATGCGCAACGCGCCGAGAATCAATTCTACAGACAGGCTTGCCAGGATCAACCCCATGACACGCACCAGCAATTCAGCGCCTTGTTGTCCCAACACATGCAGGATGCGGTCCGCCGCCCGCATCATCCAGTAAGTGACGAACAGGATCAGGACGGTGATCAACGCCGTGCCCGCCTGAACGGGGATCGGGTAAATATGATTATCGGTCAGCACGATGGCCGCGATGATCGCGCCCGGCGTAGCAATCGACGGAACTGCCAGCGGATACACCGCCAGGTCATGGTCTCCGTCTCCGTGAGGGACCTCACCACTTGTCAATTTTCCAAACGTGAATTGCAACGCGAATAGAAAGAGGATAATCCCACCTGCCACCTGAAACGACACCAGGCTGACGCCAAGCGCCGCCAGAATCACCTGCCCGATGATAATGGAACCGAGCAAAATGGCACCGGAATACAGGGTGGCTTTCAGGGCCGTGCGGTTACGTCGCTCACGGTCCATACCGCGTGTCACCGCAACGAAGATCAGCAAGGTGCTGATTGGGTCAATGGTGGCCCATAATGTTAGAAAGTCGCGGACAAATTTTTCCTGGAGCATTTACGACAACAACCCTCTCGCAAACATCAGAAACGACTGCACGTCATTGAAGTTGGTGACCATGCCCACCGAAATACGCACGGCGCCGCTGGCCTTTCCGTCGATGCAGACGCGGAAATCGTCAATGGAAAGACGCTGGCGGTGGGTGGGCTGAGTGAAACAGGCGGCCAGTTCCATCTGGGAAATCTCGAGCGCAATCTCGCCCGCGCCCGGGTTACAGAAGCAGCCTGTCCGCAGGGAGATATTGACCTTGTTGGCCTCCTGCTCAATGAAGCGGTGATCGATGGGTTGACCATCCTTGTTGAAGAAGTTGACCGTCACCGCCCCGCCGCGCTGTTCGACATTCGTCGGACCGTAGACATGGACCAATGGCTCGCCCGTAGAGTGCTTCATCTGCGTCAGGTTGTCGAGCAGCCAGCCCGTCAACGTGCGGACGCGCTCCTTGATGACGTCGTAACCGATGGACTGGATATGGCGTAGGCCGATCTCCACGGCGGGGATGCCGAGGTAATCGAGCGTACCATCTTCAAAGGCGGGTGCGCCATCGGCCAGGTAGTACTTGTCCCCTTGCACCGACGCGACCGTAATGGTCCCACCCGCAAACCAGGGACGATGCAATTTGGCGAGCGCCTCCTTGCGGGCAATCAGCGCACCGAGGCCAGTGGGGTAGCCGAACATCTTGTAAAACGAGATCGGCACGAAATCGGGGTGAACCTGCGAGAGGTTCAGTCTGCTGGTGGGGACGTAGGCCGCCGCATCCAACAGCACATCCCAGCCGTGGGCGTGGGCTTTCTCGATCCACTCGAGCGGATGCTGGACCGAGGAGAAGTTCGATTGAGCGGGAAAGGCAAAGAGGTTGTATCCGCTCGTCGAGGGACGGGCCAACTCAAGGTCCAGGGTGGCGGAATCGAGTCGCATGTCGGGCAGCATGACAGGAATGTAGGTCACATCCGCACCGCGCGCGTGAGCGAATTCCCGAATCCCATTGACCGAGTTATGATTGTCAAAGGTCAACAGGTAGCGCCCATTCGGGAAGGGATAGGACTCGCCCACCAGTTTGAGCGCGCCGCTGGCATTGGAGGTAAAGATGGCCAGGTACTCGTTCGGGTCGGCATCGAAAAATTCAAGGATATACTCGCGCGCGCCTTCCACCAACTTGGTGGCCGCCTGCGAGGTGGGATTGGTGGAATGCGGATTGCCAAAAGTGTTTTTGCGCAGCAGCTCATGATGCTGGCGAATCTGCGACTCGGCGTAGATGCCGCCGCCGGTGTAATCGAGATAGATGTGCTCGGCATCATCGAGGCGGGAATATTCCGCGCGGCGCAGGGTATCGATGGATTCGGTTTTGGCGAAGGTGGGATAGGCTTGCAGAAAAGCTTCGAACTCGGGGGAAGATTTGGACATGGAAAGGCTCCTGCCGTGATTTAACCACAGACAGGGGGAAATGTCAGTGTCAAGTGTCAGCAGAAGTTACGTTGAAGGTATTCAAGCACGAAGATCTCCCTCTTCAACCAATCAGGCACGGACTCGGTCTCCAGCAGGGAACGGTTCGCGCGCAGAGCCTCGTCGATGGAAACCCAGCGCGGCTCGAAGCCCAGGTCCGCTTCGTAGTCGTCCAGGCGTTGGGGTCCAAAGTCATCGGCCACGTCACACAGAAAATAATGCGAGGTCATCTGAAAGGTATCGTATTCGTCTTCGACCGCGAAGTTATATTCGACGACACTCCCGACCTCATCACCGATGCGGACCAGAGTCGCGCCGCACTCTTCGAGTACCTCACGCCTCAACGCTTCGGCCTGACTCTCGCCCTTATCCACGCCCCCGCCTGGGAATTTGTAATCGCCCACCTTCGCCGAATAGATCATCAACAAGTCCCGCCCGCGCAGAATGACCGCCCGCACCGCCGTACGCTGGACGGTCTTACCGTGGATGTTTACGCCATCCGCGCGGAAGAGGGTGGTGAGGATGGTCATATCAGGGACGTGGGAAGTTCTTTCCCAAATAACCGTCTATCAAACTACTCATGTCCAAAGGAGTTTTGAGCACAATTTCCTCCTGCGTGTTTTTTAGCCGAACTTTTAGTTTCACTTTATTCCATTTATCTGCCCACTCGGCATGTTCAATATTGGAAAACAAAATAACCTTGCCACGGTGAACAAATCCCTTTTCGCGATATTCGAATAAATAGTAAGAATAAAGTGCCAGACAAATGATGACGATCCACCAAAAAATATTTCGTCTAAAAGATTCAAAGACATAATCATGCGGAAGTAAAGCACCTTGCGTTGTAAATAAACAGTACGCAAACAAAAACCATATCGCTCCTTGCATCAGTTGCGCGATTTTCCTTTGTTCCTTATCGACAAAGTCGCCTGCCATTTTTCGTCTGCGATTGCTGGGAATAAAGGCAAATACATTGGTAAAGAAAAGACCTATAAACGTAGAAAGCAGACCAATGTGAAATTGGATTCTTTCAGGCACATACTGATACAAAAACACCAGGCCAAACAATCCGATAATTGGAACGGCAATGAGCAATAACATGACGGAGAGCACAGCTACTACTATGAGTCCACTCCAAATGTTTTTTCCGCTAATGGAGAAATAAATAAAAAGTATCAGGAGAAGCAGACCTATTGTACTGAAACCGATTGTCCAAAAGTTGATGTCCATAAGCGACCCTCTATTCAGGATACGTCGAGTTATACGACCAACCCAAGTAACCGTCAAGAAGAAGCCCCCTGCCATTCCTGGCAAGGGGCCTCAAAATGTGAATATGTCTTTCAGAAACCTAGAGACAGAAAAAACATACTCCGTCAAACAGCACTAGTCGCTGTCGTGCGCCTTCTGCAAGTCGGCTACGATGATCTTCTTCATCTTCAACATGGCATTGACCACGCGTTGCGACCTGGCCGCATCTGGCGTCCCGATCAACTCGCCCAGTTGTTTCGGGATGATCTGCCAAGACAATCCAAACTTGTCCTTGCACCAACCGCATTGTTCCGCCTCGGGGACAGCAGACAACCGCTCCCAAAAATAATCCACTTCCTTCTGGTCCTCACACTCGACATAGAACGAAATGGCTTCATTAAATTTGAAGAGCGGTCCGCCATCGAGCGCCATGAAACGCTGGCCTGCAAGTTCAAAAATGCCGGTGATGACCTTGCCCTCCAGCGCGCCTGCGCCGGGCGCCTCCATGCCTTTTTCGTAGCGGGTCATGCTGACGATCCTGGAGTCCAGTTTTTTATACGGTGCGCCGTTGAAGGTGTCCACGTAAAGATTCATCGCTTCTTCGGCCTGCACGTCGAACCATAAGCACGGGGTGATCTTGTTCATTTCTAAATTCTCCTTTTATAGTCGATGGTTTTCTATACAAGTATCAGGTCAAATCTTGACGATCCAGAATCGCCTTTTTCGTTTTTACATGGCACTCAAAACACCATCCAATCGTTCATATCCCTCACGGATGCCCATCTCCATCCCATTTTGGATCATCCCATCGCGATCCTCGACCGACTGGAAGATGGAATGGATCGTGGCTTTGGTCCGCTCACCGGGCAGGGACTCCAGCGTCATGCTGTCCAGCGAAACGTGACCGGGATAACCCTCATATTCGAAGGTCTGGATCATCCTCTCGATGGACATCTCATGAAACGAACCATGAAAACCGTAGAGGTTCCCATCCTTGTCTTTGTGAACGTATCGATACTTTCCACCGCTGACAGGCTCAAATGCTTCGAGAACCATCTCATACCCATTTGGGCCCAACCACTGGACATAGAGTTTCGGGTCAACGTGAGCCTGATACACAAGTTCACGCGGCGCGTCGAACTCACGGATGATGAACAGGTCCTGCTTGTCGGGTTCGGCGATCACAACGGTCTTATTTTTGGATGGCATGTCATTTCTCCTTTTTCATTTGTTCCAGTAAATTGTCCAGGCGATTGAAGCGGGCTTCCCAAGTCTGACGATATTGCTCGATCCAATCAGTTACTTCGCCAAGCTTGTCGAGCCGCGCCTCCACATACCGCTCCCGCCCTTGCGGGATGATAACCACCAATCCGCATTCCTTCAGGATACGGATATGTTTCGAAACAGCCGGGCGGCTAATGGCGAATTTCTCGGCGACCCTGTTCAGGGTCATCCGCTGACCCGCCAGCAGGGACAAGATCGCACGACGGTTGGGGTCTGCGATGGCTTGAAATACGTCTCTTCTCATAGCACCTTTTATGTAATCAAACGGTTACATTTATTGAATGGATTTTAGAACATAATTTCTGATTTGTCAAGTAGGTATTTGGAAATAAAGAAGCCCCTGCCTGTATGGCAAGGGCCTCTTGTATCTTTATCTTTCTTCTACACTACCGCCTCTTCCCCCTGCTTCGAGAACTGACTCATGTACAGGTCGTAGTATGCGCCCTGCTTGGCGAGCAATTCCTCGTGGTTGCCCTGCTCGACGATATCGCCGTGCTGCATGACCAGGATTAGGTCCGCGTTGCGGATGGTGGACAAACGGTGAGCGATGACGAAGGACGTGCGATTCTTCATCAGGCTGTCCATCGCCTTTTGAATGAGGATCTCGGTGCGGGTGTCCACGCTGGAGGTCGCTTCGTCGAGGATCAGGATCTTCGGGTCGGCCAGGAAAGCGCGGGCGATAGTCAACAACTGCATCTGTCCTTGCGAGATGTTGGAGGTCTCCTCGTTGAGGACCATGTTGTAGCCGTCGGGCCAGGTGTGGACGAAGTGGTCCACGTGGGCAGCCTTGGCAGCGGCGATGACTTCCTCGTCTGTGGCGCCCGGGCGTCCGTAGCGGATGTTTTCCATGATGGAACCGTTATAGAGCCAGGTGTCCTGCAGCACCATGCCGAACATCTTGCGCAGGTCATGGCGGGTAAACTCGCGGATATCGTGCCCGTCCACGAAGATGGCGCCTTCATTCACGTCGTAGAAGCGCATCAGCAGTTTGACCATGGTGGTCTTGCCCGCGCCCGTCGGCCCGACGATGGCGATCTTATGTCCGGGCTCGGCCTCGGCGGAGAAGTCGTTGATGACGATCTTCTCGGGGTTATAGCCGAAATGGACATCCTTGAACTCGACGTGGCCCTGGACCTCCCCAATCTGGACCGGGTTCTCGGCTTCGGGTATCTCGTCGGCCTCGTCGAGGAACTCGAAGACGCGCTCTGCCGCTGCCGCGGTCTGCTGGAGGATGTTGGAGATGTTGGCCAGTTGCGTGATAGGCTGGGTGAACGAGCGCACATACTGGATGAAGGCCTGGATGTCGCCGACGGTGATCTTGCCGGTCACGGCCAGGTACCCGCCGAGAATGGCCACCGCCACGTAACCCAGGTTGCCGATGAAGTTCATGATCGGCATCATCAGGCCCGAAAGGAACTGCGATTTCCAGGCGGCATCGTAAAGCATGTTATTCGACGTGTCGAATTTCTCGATGCTCTTCTTCTCGCCGTTGAAGGCCTTCATCACGATGTGGCCGCCGTACATTTCCTCGACGTGGCCGTTGACGTGGCCCAGGTAATCCTGCTGCTGCTTGAAGAATTTCTGCGACTGGCGCACGATCAACATGACCGCGATCATCGAGAGCGGGATGATGACCAGCGCCACCAGCGTCATGACCCAACTGATGGAGAACATCATGATCAGCACGCCAATCACGGTTACCACCGAGGTGATGATCTGGGTCAGGCTCTGGCTGAGGGTCTGGTTGACCGTATCCACGTCGTTGGTGATGCGCGAGAGCACTTCGCCGTGCGTGGTGCCATCGAAATATTTCAGCGGCATACGGTTGATCTTCTGCGAGATGTCGCGGCGGAAACGGTAGGAGATGTCCGTCGAGACATTGGCCATGATCCAGCCCTGGGCATAGGCAAACAACGCCGAGAGCAGGTACAGCCCGAGCGTGATCAGCGCAATGCGGCCGATATATTCAAAATCGATGGAGCCGCTGCCGCCCAACTGGGCCATCACACCCTCGAACAGTTTGGTGGTGGCCTGACCGAGGATCTTCGGCCCGACGATATTGGACGCGGTAGACGCAATCGCCATAACCATGACGATCAGGATCGGGAGACGGTATGCGCCCAGATATTCGATCAGTTTGCGCATCGTCCCGCCGAAATCACGGGCCTTGGCGCCGGGCATCATGCCTGCCATGGGACCATGCATCTGGGCGCCGCCACCGCGGCGTTCCTGTTGGGGTCTGCCTTGGAACATCATGATAACTCCTCCTTGCTGAGCTGCGACAAGGCAATCTCTTTATACGTTTCGCAATTTTCCATCAATTCCTTGTGCGTGCCTTTGCCGACAATTTTGCCTTCATCGAGCACGATGATCTGTTCGGCGTTCTTGATGGTCGAAACGCGCTGGGTGACGACCAACAGGGTGCTGTCTGCGGCCTGCTCCTTGAAGGCGCGGCGCAGCGCGGCATCGGTTTTGAAGTCGAGCGCGGAGAACGAGTCGTCGAGGATGTAGATCGGCGGCTTCTTGACGATGGCGCGCGCGATGGAGAGACGCTGCTTCTGTCCGCCCGAGACGTTGGTGCCGCCCTGGGCGATCTCCGTGACCATGCCTTCGGGCTTGGACTCGACGAATTCCCTGGCCTGGGCGATCTCGATGGCCGATTGCAGCATTTCGGGGGTGGCATCCTCGTACGCGTAGCGCAGATTCGATTCGATGGTGCCCGAGAACAGCGCACTCTTCTGCGGTACATAGCCGATCTTGTCGCGCAGATCATGCTGGGTCACTTCGCGGATATCCACACCGTCCACCAGAATCGCGCCGTTCGTCACCTCGTAGAAACGCGGAATCAGGTTGACGATGGTGGACTTGCCCGCGCCGGTCGAACCGATGAAGGCGGTGGTCTGCCCGGGCCGGGCGGTGAAGTTGATGTCTTGCAATGCGTCGGTATCCGCACCGGGGTAACGGAACGAGACGTTGCGGAACTCCACCGAACCCTTGAACGATGTCGGGAACTGTCTGGGCTCCTTGGGATCGTGGATGTGCGGCTCGGTGCTGAGCACTTCGTAGATGCGGTCAGCGGAGACCGAGGCGCGCGGGATGATGATGAACATCATCGACAGGAATAGGAACGACATCACGATCTGCATTGCATATTGCATGAAAGCCATCATGTCGCCGACCTGCATGTTGGCATCCGCCACCTGCCCCGCGCCGAACCAGACGATGGAAAGCATCAACACGTTCATGATGAGCATCATGATCGGCATCATCACCACCATCACGCGGTTGATGAACAAGCTGACGGCGGTCAGGTCCTTGTTGGCCTTGTCGAAACGCTCTTCTTCGAAAGGCTGCATGTTGAAGGCGCGGATGACCATCATGCCCGAGAGGTTCTCGCGCGAGACCAGATTGATGCGGTCCACCAGCTTCTGGATGAGCTTGAACTTGGGCAGAGCCACCGAGAAGACCACGATGATCAGGCTGACCAGCATCAACACGGCCAGGCCGATCAGCCACGAGAGCGGCGAATCCTTGGCAATGACCTTGATGATGCCACCGATGCCCATCAACGGGGCATAGAACATCATGCGCACCATCATGACCACCACCATCTGGATCTGGGTCACGTCGTTGGTGGTGCGAGTGATGAGCGAGGCGGTCGAGAACTTGTCAAACTCGGTGTTGGAGTAGCTTTCGACGGTCTTGAACACGTCACGGCGGATGTCGCGTGCCATGCCTGCCGCAATCTTCGCGGAGAGATAGCCCACGATAATGGTACACACACCCGATGCCAGGGTCAGCAGCAACATCCAGGCGCCCACATTCAGGATGTAGTTATTCTGGAGTTTGTCGGTATTCATACCGAGGGCCTGATACTCGGCCTTGACCACGCTAACAGCGGTCTGCACGAGCATTTTGTCGCCGAGGGTCGCGAACTTCGCGTCCATCGAGTCGGTCATCTTGGCGATCTGGTCAGCGGGGAGTTTCGCCAGCATGGTGAAGACGTCCATACCGGGCGGCAGCTTGGACAGGTCAAAGCCGCCGAAGGCGCCGCTCATCTGCGCCGCCGCTGCGGGGTCGGCCAGGGCTTTCTCGATGCCCGAGACCGCCAACAAGGCCTTGGCCAGGATCGGGTTCAGGCGGTCGATCTCGGCCTGGTCGATGGGATTCAGCACGTAAACGGGACCAGACGCCAGGGCGGGATAGTCCGCCAGATACTTGTCGTAGTCGGCGGAGTTCTGGTCGATGAGGGTGTAGTCAGCCAGCACCGACTCCTTATCCGCCGCGCTCATGAAGATGAGCACGCGATTCATTTCGCTCTGGCGGATGGCGACCGGTACGGCGCTCTCCACGCCGCTCTGCTGGATGCCCGTGTTGACGATGCGCGAAAGATAATCTGGCAGGGCCAGGTCGAAGTTGGCCTGCGCAAAGAGCAACGCAATAGCCAGCAACAGCATCCACAGATAAGACTTGACGTACTTGAGCAGTTTAAGCATAGGGCTTGCTCCTCGGGATGAAGGTTTGCATAAAATTCCTTTCTAATCTCCGCTGTACGCGGACTCGACGGAGGTCACCGTCAGGTCGAGCGGTTTGGCGGAACGGTTGAACAATTTCTGGATGGGCAGCATGACCAGACGTGAGATCATCAGGCGCTTGGTCAACACAGTGGACATCAGACCGTTGCGGCCGTCCGTGGCGGAGGATGCCAGCCACAAGGCCTGCTCGGCGGGCACGTCGGCTTCATTGCCCCACAACATGACCACGTAGCGCAACGGATTCAGTCGATCTTCATAGCCATTCACCACCTCGACGTTGCTGAGCATCTCGGTACGCACCAAGCCCGGGTTGAAGCCGAAGATATCCACGCCGCGGCCTTTGTATTCCTGCGCCAGCGCCTGGGTAAAATTGCGCACCCAAACCTTGCTGGAACTATATGCGTTCTGCATGGGCACCGCGCCCATGTCACCGCGCCCCAGCAGGTTGATCAGCTTGCCGCTCTTCTGGGCCAGGAAATGGCGCAACGCCACGACCGACCCATTGTAGGTACCGACGATGTTGGTGTTGACGGTGTTCAGGAAGTCCGCGCTGGGGACGTGGGCCGTGGGCCCATAGGGTGCGGAGATGCCCGCGTTGTTGACCCAAATGTCGATGCGACCAAAGGTGCGGATCGCCAACTCTGCCAACGCCTCGACCTGACTCAAGTCGCCCACGTCACAGGCCAGACCTGCCGCCTGCGCGCCGTTCTGTTGGAGTTTTTTCACCGCCTCGTCCACCGAGCGGGCGGAGCGCGACGCAATGACCACTTTCGCGCCTGCACGCGCATAGGCCTCGGCAATAGCGTACCCCAGGCCGCGTGATCCGCCGGTGATCACGGCCACCTTATCTTGCAAAATCACCTTCATTTGTATTCCTTGTTCTCTGAGGAAGTGTATAGGTTACTTGTGAATTGAGTATGTAGATTTGATGGATGGCTGCCCCTGACGGGCTGGCTTGGATTCCAGCCCCTCCGCGGCGCGCGTCATGATGTCCAGCGCTTTGCTGACCTGTACGCGCTCCTCATCGGTCAACCGCTCGGCCAACTGGTCCACCCAGCGATAGCGTTCTTCGATCCCTTGCAGGATGGTTTCCTTGCCCTTGTCGGTGAGATTCAACAACTTGGCGCGGCGGTCACTCGGGTCTTCCTCGCGGACGATGTAGCCGTTCTGCACCAGCTTATCCACCAACTGGCTGGCCGCGGCAGGCGTGACCTCGAACCGCTCGCTGATCTCGGACATGCCGCACGCGCCGCGATAATGCAACTGCATCATCAGGCTGAACTGCGGCATCGACAGCCCGGTGGACTTGGCGAAAAGCCCCCAGCCACGCATGGAGCGGTGCATAAAAACATCCATCCACGCACGGATGGACTGGGTAAATTGGAGAGCCTTTGTCATTCTTAAGCCTTCTTTTTAGTTAAGCAGACTTAAATATATGCAAAACTTAAGTTAAGTCAAGGCAGGGAAAATAAGAGAAGCGTTAGAGAATTGGAGAGCCTGTACACAGGAGGGATTGTTCCTTCTGCGAGATGGCGACTATACTTCTCCTATTCAAACACCAAAAAGGAATCACACCATGGAAATTACAATCGAACATCGTCCCTCCTATTCACTGGCGGTCGCCAAACTGCAACCCAACGAACGCATCCGCGCCGAAGCGGGCGCGATGGTCAGCATGAGCGAAAGCATCAGCATCGAGACCAAGGCCGAGGGCGGATTGCTCAAATCGCTCGGGCGCGCCGTACTGGGCGGGGAATCCTTCTTCCAGAACTTCTTCCAGGCTGCGGCTTCGGGCGGCGAAGTGACCCTGGCCCCCGAATTACCCGGCGACATGCTGCTGATCGAGATGAAGGGCGAGAAGATGATGCTGCAATCGGGCTCGTACGTCGCTTCGGAAAATGGCGTGGAATTGACAGCCAAGGTCAGTATGAAGGCCTTCATGTCGGCGGAAGGCATCTCCATGCTGGAGGCCACAGGCACGGGAAAATTGCTGGTCTCCTCGTACGGCGCGATCTTCGAACGCACCATCGGTGCGGGCGAAAAGTACATCGTCGACACCTCGCACCTGGTGGCCTTCACGGGCAGCATGAACGTACAGCCCAAAACCGTGGGCGGATTCAAGTCCACGCTGTTCAGCGGCGAAGGCCTGGTGGTCGAGCTGACGGGCCCCGGTACGATCTACATGCAGACCCGTTCTCCGCAGGCGCTAATCAACTGGATCATCCCGCAGCTGCCCAAACCTGAAGTAAAAAGTTCATAGTTCTGAAAACAAAAAACGGGAGCCGTTTGCGGCTCCCGTTTTACATTCATCATGTGGGGCGGGTTGGCAACCCGCCAAAATTAAATCGGCCCAATGTACTTCGTCCACAGGTCGAGCAGGAAGAAGGTCAACATGCTGGCGGAGAGGGCCGCCGCTGTGGTGCGGATCAGGCCCCAGGTGTCATTCAACTTTTCATCCAGCCAGTAGAAGATCGGGAAGCTGGTGATGAAGAAACACGAGTAGGTGATCGAACCGATGGCCAACATGCGGTTCAGGTCTTTGTAATAGAAGGTATCAGCCATGGCAGGGTTGGCCATCGCGAAGGTCTCCATCCACGACCAGAAATAGGCCGCGACAAAGATGGCGACAGGAAAGACCCAGGCCGAAGATTGTCCCAAGCGTGAGGTTCGCAGGCGGCGCAAGACCACCATCGCGGTGGTGTGATAGGTCATGAAGTAGGCGTGGGTCAGCAGGTACATCATCACAGGCGTATGTTGTATGCCCGCACCCACCAGGGACGCGTCGAAGGTCCAGTGCAGGTTGGGGTAGTTGTAAACCATGCCCAGCACGTCGAAGAAATACTCGCTGCCGTAGTAGTTCCCCAACAGAGAGAAGATGGCGATGTACAGATTGGCCTTGAACCAATAGGTCTTGTACCAGGGTTTGCCCGCCTTCGCCTCTTTATAAATGAGGAATGGGACGACCACGAACGGTCCCGCAATGAACAGGGAATAGATGATCGACCCGAAATCCCCCATCGTCTTGCCGTATCCAAACACCACCGCCATGGCCGTTTGCAAAATCCAGATCGGCGTATAAATGAGGAAAAACTTCTCGCCCCAGGCTTTATCGGGGTTTTCTGAAAACCAGCGGGCTTGAACGGGAGCGGCGGCGGGTTTGGGTTTCATGGTTCAAGTATAGCATGGGACATTTGATTCACCCATATTCACGATAAAATTGACCTGCAAGCCGACTCCATTCGCCAAGGATTCAGCTCTCAATGTTTAAAAAAATTCTGATCGCCAACCGTGGTGAGATCGCCGTTCGCATCATCCGCGCCTGCCGCGAGATGGGCGTGAAAAGTGTGGCTGTCTACTCCGAGGCCGACCGCAACGCCCTGCACGTGCAGATGGCGGATGAAGCCGTCCTGTTGGGCGGGGCCGCGCCGCGTGACTCCTATTTGAATGCGGACCGCATCATCCAGGCGGCGCTCGACACGAAAGCGGAGGCCATCCACCCAGGCTATGGCTTCCTCTCGGAGAACGCCTCTTTCGCCGCCGCAGTGGACTCCGCTAAATTGAATTTTATCGGCCCCTCAGCGGACTCGATCCGCGCGATGGGCGACAAGGCCGAATCGAAGATCCGCATGAAGGCAGCGGGTGTGCCAACCGTCCCAGGCTTCGAAGGGCTGGAGAGCGCAGACGAGTTCCGCCAGGCCGCGCAGGAGATCGGCTACCCCGTGCTGGTCAAGGCGGCGGCGGGCGGCGGGGGCAAGGGCATGCGTGTGGTCGAGAGCGAAGCCGATTTGACGGAATCCATTGATGGGGCGAGACGCGAAGCGCTGAACGCCTTCGGCGATGAACGTCTGCTGATCGAGAAATATCTTCCCAACGCGCATCACATCGAATTCCAAATCTTTGGAGATCGACATGGAAATCTTGTTCACCTCTTCGAGCGCGAATGTTCAGTGCAACGGCGGCATCAGAAGATCATCGAAGAGACGCCTTCGCCCTTGCTCACGCCTGAACTGCGTAAACAGATGGGCAAGGCAGCAGTCTCGGCGGCCAAGGCTGTCAATTATTTCAACGCAGGCACCATCGAATTCATCGTCGATCCAGACACGCTGAAATTTTATTTCCTCGAAATGAACACCCGCCTGCAAGTCGAGCATCCTCTGACCGAGCTCGTGGCTGGACTCGACCTCGTCCAATGGCAACTGCACATCGCTGCGGGCGAGCTGTTCCCCTTCACGCAAAACGACTTCCGCCAGCGCGGACATGCCATCGAGTGTCGCATCTATGCCGAAGACCCCGCGGGCGGATTCCTGCCCAGCACGGGGCGGCTGCTGCAATTCATAGAGCCGCGCGGACCAGGCATCCGTGTGGACTCGGGCTTCCGTGCGGGTGACGAGGTGACGCACTTCTACGACCCGATGCTGGCCAAGCTGATCGTCCACGCTGAAGACCGCGAGTCGGCCATTCGGCGTATGCGGGCCGCGTTGCACGAGTTTGTCGTCCACGGTGTGACCACCAACATCGACTTTATGCAGTCCCTGCTGGCACACGAAGATTTCGAGAACGGACAGGTCACCACGCGCTGGGTCGAGACGAAGTTCGGCTGGCAAGCATCCGAGCCGATGATGCAGGCGTTGGTTGCGGCGGCGGTGACAGAGGCCAGGGTTCCAGGCTCCACGTCTCAGGTGTCAGGGGAGACGTATAGCCCGTGGAAAGTGGCGAGTGGGTTTAGAAACTGATGAAGATTACCTTGAACGAAAATACTCTTGATCTGTCTCCCAATGGCAAAGGCTATCTTGTCGCCATTGGCGATAAAACCGTCTCAGTTGAAATCCTACACTCCGAAAACGGACGTCTCGACCTACTCCTCGATGGTCAGCGCGTGACGGCGTACGTCTCGTCCGACGGCGCGAAACGCTGGGTGACCGTCGGCGGACAGACCTTCGCCTTGACCAAGTCCACGGCGGGGACGCGTCGCGCTCAGCACGGGCATCACGCCCAGGATGAGTTGACCGCACCCATGCCAGGCCAGGTCCGCGCGGTGAATGTGGCGGAAGGCGAGTCCGTTACCAAAGGCCAGACCCTGCTCGTGCTGGAGGCTATGAAGATGGAGATCCGCGTCTCCGCGCCCAGGGATGGTGTGGTCGGGAAATTACTCGTCCAACAAGGACAGACTGTGGAACGCGAACAGGTCTTGGTCGAAATCAAGGAAAGTTAACCGCTGAGGCGCAGAGGTCGTGGAGCTTTCTTAAATCCTCTCTGCGCTCTCTGCGCTCTCTGCGGCTCTGCGGTGAAAAGGAGTTGACATGACAGGAAAATATTTCGACGAACTCGAAGTCGGCATGAAATTCAAACACGGCGGACGCACCGTTACCGAAATGGACAACGTGCTCTTCTCCGCGCTGACGATGAATACCCAGCCCCTGCACGTCAACGAAGACTTCGCCGCGAAGACCGAGTTCGGCCAGCGGTTGGTCAATGGCGTGTTCACGTTCGGGCTGGTGGTCGGCCTGACCGTGGCCGAGTTGACCGAAGGCACCATCGTCGCCAACCTCGGCTATGACAGGGTCGTGCATCCCAACCCCGTCTTCCACGGCGACACCATCTACGCCGAAAGCGAGATCATCGAAAAGCGCGAGTCGAAGTCACGGCCCAACGCGGGCATTGTCCGCATCCAATGCACAGGCCGCAAACCAGACGGTACAATTGTGGTCCAGTTCGAGCGGACCGCGATGTTTTTGAAGAAACCCAATTAACATGTCGCTGCGACCTGCGGGAAGCAGCCTCCCACGAATAGGAGAAGATGATGAAAAAATGGGGCGTTCGTTTGATTGGAATATTGTTTTTACTTTGGGCAGTGTCGTCATTTATTGACTGGCTCAGAGGATCTGAAGAAGGCTTCCTGGGTTTCTATATCAACATCTTTGGCTCAAATATCTCCCCTCTAGTGGAAGTTTTTATTTTACTTTACACTAGTTATTATATTTTTAAGTTCGACAAAAGGGGAAGGATATGGGCCCTGATTCTGCTTTGGCCAAGTTCTATAGCTTCTCTTTTATTTTTTATTAAAACTTTGGTGACTTATAATTCTCCCATTGTCGTTGTAAAGTGGACAGTCGGCCTAGAAGTATTTTGGCTACAGGGTCAGGAAAAAACAATTCTGGATATGCCCATCAGGGTATTGGTCGTAGGCCTCTTTATGATCTTATCTCTGGCTGCTTTGTATTATCTTCTCCGCAAAGATATCAAAGCCTTATTCGAACCTCCAACGATCCCCGATATTACTCAAATCGCCACAGACGTGAAGGCTTAAAGTCAGCAAACAGTTTTCCGACCCTCGACTTTCAAACCTTCCAACCTTCCCACGGAGACCCTATGCATTCCCGACGCGCCCTTTTATACATGCCTGGCGATGACCGCCGCAAGATCGAAAAAGCCACCACCCTCGGTGTGGATAGCATCTGCATGGACCTGGAGGACGGCACCGCCATCAACAAGAAGGCCGAGGCGCGCGCCGTCATTGCGCAGGCCATGCGCGAACTGGACTTCGGCGCCGCCGAGCGCTGCATCCGCATCAACAGCATCGGCTCGGGCTGGGAGGCGGACGATCTGGCCGCCGCGCTGGAGGCCCGTCCCGATTCCATCGCCCTGCCCAAGGTCGAATCCCCCGAGCAGGTGACCTGGGTCAGCAGCCGCATCGAGTCCTATGAGCTGGCTCACGGCCTGCCGCTGGGCGGCATCCGCATGATTATTCTGGTCGAAACGGCCAAAGGCATCCTCCACCTGAAAGAGATCGCGGGCGCCGACAAACGCCTGGACGCGATTATCTTCGGCGGCGAGGATTTCACGGCCAGCATCGGCGCGACGCGCACGAGGGACGCGCTCGAACTGCTCTACGCGCGCGAAGCCGTGGTCACCGTCTGCGCCGCCTATGATTTGCAGGCCATCGACATCGTCACCATCGACTTCAAGAACCTCGACGCCCTGCGCGCCGAATCCGAAGCAGGCGCGCGCCTGGGATTCACGGGCAAGCAGATCATCCACCCCGCGCAGGTGGGTCCCGTCCAGGCGGCCTTCACCCCCAGCGACGAAGCCATCGCCTACGCCAGACGCGTGGTCGAGACCTTCGAGGCCAATCAGAAGGAAGGCAAGGGCGCTTATGCGCTCGACGGCAAGATGATCGACATGCCGCTGCTCAAGAACGCGCAAAAAGTCCTGGACCGCGCCCGGGCAGCAGGGAAGGTCCAATCATGAATCCCACCCAATGGGAGATGATTTTTCAAAACGATCCCCTCTTTCACCTTGAGCCGCGCCCGCGAGCCGTCCAGTTTACGAACCAGCTTCTGGATCAACACCTCTCCTCCGTGCTCGACCTCGGCTGCGGCGGGGGACGTCATGTAATTCACATGGCAAGACAAGGCTTGCACGTCACTGGCATGGACAACGCCCCCACCGCTTTGAAGATGACGCGTCAATGGCTGGTGGAGGATCATCTCGATGCGGACCTGGTCCTGGCGGACATGCGTCAGCCCTTGCCATTTGCTGATGGCACGTTCGACGCCGTGCTTTCCAGCGATGTGATTCACCACGCGCTGTTGGATACCGTCATGGGGACAGCGCGGGAGATCGAGCGGCTCGTCCGCCCGGCTGGGATGATCCAGCTCAGTGTTCCGTTGCGAAGAGATCACCTGAAGGCCTCGCGAGAGTTCGACGAGATCGAAACCAACACATTCGTCCCCACTGTCGGTATGGAGAAGGGGCTTCCGCATCACTTCTTCATACCCGATGAATTTCGGGCCATCTTTCCAGGCTTCCAGGTCATGGAATTAGAAGTAATCGATGAACGTGTGATTGTCTTGCAAGCCCTAAGGAAATAACGCCGAACCAACCCCCTTCGAGGAATTTCTGTTGATTTCGATCATTTACGGCCTCATCTCAGCCCTGAGTTGGGGCGCAGCGGACTTTTCGGGTGGGTTGGCCAGCCGAAAGTCCAGCGCCTACCAGGTGCTATTCCTGTCCGAGTTGGCGGGGCTGATTCCGCTGGCGATCCTGGCCCTGCTCGCTCGTGATCCCATCCCACCGTTTTCCGCCTGGGTTTGGAGCGCGCTGGCCAGCACGGTCGGCACCTTCGGCATGCTCATCCTCTATCGCGCCTTTGCCGAGGGCCGCATGACCATCGCCGCACCCGTCTCGGCACTGCTGGCGGCGGTCGTGCCTGTCGTCTTCGGCGCGTTGAGCGAGGGCCTGCCCGACCTGCTCACGGGCGCGGGATTCGTCCTGGCTCTGGCCGCGGTGTGGATCATCTCCCGCGATGGCTCGTCAGCGAACCTGCATGTTTCATTGCGGGACCTGCGCCTGCCCCTGCTCTCGGGCATTTTCTTCGGCTCCTACTTTGTCCTGATTCACCAGGCCACCAAGGAGGCCTACTTCTGGCCGTTGGTGAACGCGCGTCTGGTGGGGACGCTGGTGATGCTTGGCTATGGGCTGGTCCTGCGCGGCCCGATCCTGCCCAAGCGCGAGTCCTGGCAGCTGGCCCTGCTGGCAGGAATCCTCGACGTAGGCGGGAACGTCTTCTACGTACTCGCCTCGCAAACGGGTCGGCTGGACGTGGCCGCCGTCCTTGGGGCGCTCTACCCTGCGTTGACCGTCCTATTGGCCTGGCTGGTGCTCAAGGAACACATCTCGCGCTCGCAAACCTTCGGAATCCTGCTGGCCTTTGTGGCCATCACTTTGCTGACCTTGTAGGAGCATTATGAAACTCAAAAATAAAGTTGCGCTGATCACTGGCGCTACCTCGGGCATCGGCAAGGCCACCGCCCTGCTCTTCGCGGACGAGGGGGCGGACCTCGTTTTGACGGGCCGCCGCGCCGAGTTGGGCAAAGCCGTCGAAGTAGAATGCAGGCAGCGGGGCGTGCGCTGCATTTTCGTCGAAGCGGACCACGCTCAGGTCGAGGATTGCCAACGGGCGGTGGAATCCGCTTTGGCGGAGTTCGGTCGCATCGACATCCTGTTCAACAACGCGGGCATTGTCACCAAGGGCACGGCCGAAACCACAGACGAGGAAACCTGGAGCGCCACGCTGGCGCTGAACGTGACGGCGGTCTGGCGCATGTGCAAGCTGGTGCTGCCGCACATGAAACAACAGGGCGGCGGCGTGATTGTCAACAACGGCTCAGATTGGTCGGTGGTGGCAGGCAAGGATGCCTTCCCCTACATCGCCAGCAAGGGCGCGGTGGGACTGATGACCAAGTCGATGGCGCTGGATTTCGCGCGCGACAACATCCGTGTCAACGCCGTCTGCCCAGGCGACACCTTCGTGGACCGTTGGATCGAGAAGGGCTACTTCGAAGGCTCGGACCCCGTCTCGGTGGAAGAGGCCATCCAGGAAGCCAGCGCCTACCTGCCGATGGGACGCTTCGGCCGTCCCGAGGAGATCGCCCGCGCCGTGCTATTCCTGGCCTCGGACGATTCCTCATTTGTGACAGGTCATCTGCTGCTGGTGGATGGAGGGAATACGGCGCAGTAACGATCCTGATTTTCCCCATGCTATAATTTTGTCCAGATAGTTTTCCTTAATGGTTTGCATTCGATTAATGCTCCATCAGCAGCCCTGCTGTGAAAACCTGCATGCCATAAGGAGATACGGGCATGGATGAAAAAAATCAAACCGCGCAAGATTTGGGAAGAGCGCTAGCGAGATATGAGGGACGCGATGCCACGGCTGCGCTCATCATGTTTGCACTAGGGATCGCGGGCATTATGGCGGGGGCCTGGGCAATCCTGACCATCCATCCGCCGAGTGATCTGCGTGGCCTGGGTGCTGGCGGAATCGTCGCTGGCGGGCTTTTCATCCTGGCCAGCCTGGAAGGACTCATCAACGCCTTCCGCGACTATGAGATCATCATTTTCGAACGGGGATTCAAATACAGCACGATCATGGAATCCCACGCTGTCCGATGGGAGGAAGTGACCGCTGTCTGGCAGGCGGCGTATAAACGCGGACCCAAAGGCCCAGCCAGTACATTGATCTATACGATTCTGCTCAAAGACAAAAAGAAACTGGTTCTGAATAACGACCGTTTCAAGAACGTGGAAGGGTTAGGGGAAACCATCCAGCGCGAGGTGACCCGCCACCTGATGCCACAGTACATCCAAACATTGAACTCTGGTGGGACAATCAATTTCGGTAAACTGACGCTTAGCAAGCAGGGCATCAGCAATGGCAAGGAATTGGTGCCGTGGTCCCAAATCAGGGATGTAAAGATTCGAAACGGCGTCATCGCCATCAACAAGGAGGGAAAATGGCTGGCCTGGTCGAGTATTCTGGCGTCCCAGATTCCTAATCTATTCGTGTTTCTGGACCTTGTCGATCAGGCCGTGGGAGTCAGGGTTTGAACAGTACATTCAAAATCCATCATCACATGATGACCGTCGCCATCCACCCTGGCAACGGATGGATGGGTCATTTGCTATTGGTGGATGGCGGGAATACGGCGCAGTAACGACATCCACAGATTTCACAGAAGTTAATCGGCGAAATCTGTGAATAAGCCCATCGAATAAAGCCACTTTGTTCACTGCCCCAACTGCTCACACGTTGGGGCGGATTCTTCTTTATAATTGGACCATCGTCGTTTCCCTTTCAACTTTAGCGAGGCATCCCATGTCCTTCCAGCTTGTGTACTACTCCCAGCAGGACCCGAAGTGGAAATCCGACATCCTCGGTTTTGGCGACCCGGGCGACACCATCGGCTACGTCGGCTGTGCGCTGACCAGCGTGGCCATGCTGCTCAGCGGTCACGGGTACACCGAGACGCCCCAAAGCCTCAACCAGAAGCTCAAGAACGTGAACGGCTTCGCGGGCGCGGGCATCCGCTGGAGCGCGGTGGCACAGATCCATCCGCAGGTGACGCTCAAGTCGTTCATCCCCTGCTCCACCAGCGACGCCCCGCTGGCCCAGATCGACGCAGCGCTGGCGGCGGGTCAGCCTGCCATCGTCATGGTCGATAACAGTCCCGCCGCGGGCTTGCAAACCCACTGGGTGCTGCTCTACGCGCGCAAGGGTAACGACTATCTGATGCTCGACCCCTGGCCCTACCAGACCGACGTCAACAAGGAGACCTATCTCATGCCGCGCTACAGCCAGGGCAAGACCCTGCAGCGCGCGATCATGCATGTCATTTTGTACGAGAATACCGCCGCCGACGGCAGCGTCGTCACCCCGGGCGGAGACGTCACCACGCCGCCCGCTCCCACCACCACGGGACCGCAGGCGCGCGTCAAGGCCGAGGTGACCTGGGGCCTGAACGTCCGCTCCAGCGTCGATACCTCCAGCATGGCCAACGTGGTCGAGGTGGCGTCCGCGGGCTCCTTGCTGTCCCTGCTCGACTCGGACAGTGACAGCCGCGTCGGCGCGGTCAACCAGTGGCTGCGAGTGCGCACGTCCAGCGGGAAGGAAGGCTTCGCCGCTGCCTGGTATCTGGAAAGGGTGGCCGTCACGCCCGCTCCCGCCCCAACCCCGCAGCCCCAACCTGAACCTCAACCTGCCCCCGTCACCCCGCCGGCGCCGCAGCCCGAGCCGGCTCCCGCCCCGGCAACAGACTCGTCCCGCCTCAAGGTGCTGACCAAGTCCAGCGTCAAGGTCTACGACCGCGCCTCCACCAGCGGAAAGGTCGTGTCCACCCAGGCCAAGGGCGTGACCCTGGCCTGCGTCGAGGCGGTCGAGACCGCCCGCGCCAAAGTGGGCGTGAAGGGACAGTGGCTCAACATCCGTTATGCCACGGGCAAGAAGGGCTTCGTCCAGGCCGAATTGGTGAGTGTGGCACGCTAACCCCACAGACGAGATTCCGCTGGTGCGCGGGACCAGGCTCACGGTCCAGGCAGGCGGGATCGGAATCGGATGAGATATGACCATTGCTGACAAGACGACTCCGCTGTGGATCTGCCCGCGCTGCCGACGACGTTTCCTCACGCCGAACGTCTGGCACGCCTGCACCGAGCGCGAGCTGGACGAACATTTCACGGGCAAGCCCGTCCAGATCCGCGAATTGTACGAGGCCTGGCTGGCCTTTGTGGAACGGCACGGCGGCCCCATCACGGTGGTGCCGCAAAAGACGCGCATCGGATTTCAGGCGCGGGCACGTTTCGCCAGCGTGGTGATCCGCCGGGGCTGGATCGATTGCAGCCTGTGGATGAATCATGCGGCGAAGCATCCGCTCTTTACGCCGGTGAAGCGCGAAACGGAACGCGAGTTCGTCTACACCTTCCGTCTGACCAACAACTCTCAAATGGACAAGGAACTGGCCGCGCTGGTGAAAGACGCGTATCGCGCCGGCCTTGAGGAGAAGTAAACGAAGCATGGAACAACAAGGCAAGCAACGCGCAGTAGGCATCGCCCTGACGGCCTGGATCGTCCTCTCGGTGCTGGTGGCCGCCAGCCTGTTCGCCGTCTATCGCTGGAAGGGGCCGCAGGGCTTCGACATCATCATGACCACGGGGCCGTTCTCCAAGTTCTGGTTGACCTTCCTCTCCGTGCTGATGACCTGGCTGCTGGGCGGCCTGGCGCTGGCCCTGCTGTGGACGAAGCGCATCCATGCGGGCAATCTGCTGACCTGGGCGGGCTTCTACATCGTCTCGATTCTGTTCCTGAACCTGATGCGCGAACGCCTGCAATACGGCGACCTGACTTCCTACATCCTCGGCGCAAACAACCTCGCCAACGGCGAACCGTTCGACCGCCTGTACATTTACCCGCCCTTCTTCGCGATGATCCTCAAGCCGCTGGTGCCGTTCGGCGAGGACGCATTCCTGCACGTGATGTGGGCGGCCAACCTGTTCGGGCTGATGGCGTTCTACTTCCTGCTGCATCGCGTGCTCGAACAATACGGATATTCGCCGCGCATGGCCGCGCTGGCCGTGACCGTGTTCATGGTGGCGAACGTAGCCATGATCCGCACGATGTACTACATGCAGGTCAACCTGCACGTGTTGAATTTGATCTTCCTCAGCATCCTGCTGCATCCGCGTTCGCGCATGCTCTCCGCGCTGGCGCTGGCACTGGCGGTACACCTCAAGGCCTCGCCGCTGGTGCTGGCCCTGCCCTTCCTGCTCGAACGCGACTGGCGCTGGATGGCCTGGCTGACTTTCTTCGGATTCTTCATCTTCGGCGTGACGCTCATGGCCGACGGCTGGCAGCCCTACCAGAGTTATCTCTACAACCTGGGCCTGCTCAACGTCCCGCACGGACTCAACTTCCGCGAGACCTCATTCGACTCGTTCTTCTGGGCCATCGTGCAATTGCTCAAACTGGATTACAACTTTGCGCGCATCCCGATCTACATTTCCAAGGTCCTGCTCGGGCTGGGGACTCTGGCTGTGCTGGCCCAAAGCGTGCGAAAACGCACCTTCCACCAGGGCGAGCGCGCCAACCTGCTGAACGCCATCCCGCCGCTGCTGGTGCTGATGAACATGTACTCGCCGCTGGTATGGGAGCATCACGGCGTGTTCCTCGCGCTGGCTGTTTTCGCGCTGATGCGGGTCCTGTCCACGCCCGCCGAGTGGACCTGGTTCGGAGTCTTCTACTTCATCCAGTTCCTGATCCCCACCTTTGACTTCTTCCCGTGGTCGTACGTGCGCATGCTCACGCCCCTGCTACTGTTGTGGATGCTGTGGCGCGCCACAACCCGTTCCACGGGCGAGTCGGACTGGTTCCGCCGCGCCAATCAGTGGCTGAATGAGCTACCCGCGCTGCCTGCGTAACCGACCTGTCCCCGAGCCGAGGTCTTATGCGTTTCCTTGAAAACTTCGTCCTCGACACTCCCTATCTGTTCCTGAAGAAGATCCCCTACGCGTGGTTCTTCGCGGTCATCTTTGCGACCTGGGCTCCGCTGGTGGCGGGGATGTTGGTGCTCCTCGTCGCGCTGGGACTGCTCTTCATGGCTTTGCAGCAGCACTTCTGGGAGGCAAAGATCCATCGTGAGTTTCAAAAGGAAGGCACGGCGTATCGCGTCCAGCCGCGCATGCCGCTCAGACTCCAGGTCCGCAATGTGGCGCTGGTGCTGGCAGGCAGCCTCGTGCTGGCGTTCCTGCTCGGCGGCCGCCTGAACATGACGGGCCTGCAATGGTTCCTGATGGCCTCGGGCTTGATGTTCCTGTACCGCGATGCGTTGATCTTTGGTGCGACGGCCGTGTACCTGGTCACCCCGCGCGGGATCGGCGTGCGTTACACCCCGGGCCACGTGGACTATCGGCTGTTCTGCCGCTACACCGAGATCAACTACGTGACGCGCGTCGGCGCGGGCGATAAATTACCCACCCACACGTCCGTGCTCAGCCCCATGCGCGGACAAAAAGAGGGCATCCTGCTGACGGCCAAACTCATGGACGGTTTTTCGAGTGAACTGGGTCAGGTCTTGCTCACCCCCGATGACCCCGAAGCCTTCCTGGCGCAGATCCCCGCTACGTTGCTCCAGGAAATGGGACACGGGCGGGAAGTAAAGTAATCCAAAATCAAGGAGGTACTTTTGAGATCAAGTCATGATGCATTACGAGGGTGGGTAATTATGTTTGTCATTATGGGAACACTCGTATTGACGTTTCCTGTGATCAAAGATAATCCTGTCCTGGCTAAACTTTTCCCCTACATCTTGATCCTGATTGGTATTGCAGTTCTCATTACTGTGGCTGTCACAGCTGAAAAATATAAAGACATTTCCGATTTCGAGAAAACGCAATTCATGGGAAAAGACACAAATGGCAAACAAGTTCGTTCACTGATTTATGGCGTCGGAACAGTTGGTTGCATGTCTATTGTAGTGGGTGGGTTTATGATTCTTTTAGTCGGATTTACGATTGCATCTTTGGGGAAGTGATTTCATTCACCGCCCGCACGAAGGTCTCAACCATTTTCTCCAGGTTGATCTCCTCGTTGACGATGCGGTAGGATTCCGCGCCCATCGCGCGCAAGCGCGCAGGGTCGGAGAGCGCATCCTGCAATGTGGCGAGCAGCGCGGCGAAATCATCGGGGGGAATCTGCCAGCCGTTGCCCGCGCGGACCAGGTCATCCTGCGTGCCGTCGCCTTGCGCGACGATGACGGGCAGCCCGTGACTCATCGCCTCCTGGACGGCCAGTCCGCCCGTGCCTGGCAGGACGAACAGGTCGGCTTCCGCGAAATAAGGCTTCAACTCATCCCCATGTTTGGCCCCGGCAAACAGCACAGACGGATACACCTCGCGCGCCAACGCTTCGAGCGCCGCACGCTCGGGCCCATCTCCGATGATGACCAGACGCGGTTGCGGGTCGAGTTGGGCGCAGGCGCGGAGTAATAAGTCAACGCGTTTTCGGGATTGCAGGCGGCCGACAAAAAGTAAAGATGGTGGAGTTTGGAAAGTGGAAAGTGGGCGTATGGGAGGTCGGGTAGGGCGCGGGGAGACGGAGTTGTGGGCGACGAAGATTTTTTCGCGCGGAAAGCCGAGGGCGGCATATTCGTCCGCGCCGCGCTGACTGTAAGCCAGCAGGCCGTCGAACTGGCGCAGGAAGGCGAGTCGGCGCATTTGGCGGAATCCGCTCAACGGTCCGGAGAGAGGCGGGGAGCCGAGTCCCCAACCGAGGACGGGGCGTCCACGCTGACGCATCCACTTCACCGCGGCGGGCGTGGCGAGATAACGCGGGTTGGCCTCCACGATCAGCGCGTCGGGGTTGGTCTTCTCCAGCCAATCGACGAATCCGCGTTGATAACAAAGATAGAGCGGGCCAGAGAAGAAATGGACGTTTTGCGCGGGCGTAAACTGCGCAATGCGCGGCTCTCCGCTGGCGATGCTCTCCTCAGGACGCGGCTGGCCTGCAAACAGAGTCAAGCCGCCGTCGCAGGCCTCGGCCAGCAGGTCGAAGAACGGGACGCGGTAACTCGGCAGGACACGTTGTTGCAGGGCCAAGCGACCGGGAAAACGATTCATGGCAGGAAGGCGCAGCGCGCAAAGAGGATGGCGTACGAGTCGCGGTATTGCTGGCACCACTCATTGGAAGCGGACACGGCCTCGATCAGCGGAGCCTGGGAGGCGGTGGACAGCAACAGCAGGTTGACATCTGCCCGCGCCAAGATGAAATCCCAACCGGGTTCGGCGTTGCTGATGCTGACGTACTGGCTCCATTGCTCGGGCGGATAACTGTACATGCGCGTGTCGATGGAAACCGGGCGCGACGGCAGGGCAAAGTTGAGATAGGAACCAAAGGCGTAGTCGTTCCACAGGTTGCCGCGCAGGTTGGGATGAGACTTGAGCCAGGTGACGGCGGCGGTGGGGGTGGTGGTCTGTTCGTAGAGCGGCGGGGCCGACTCCCACCAGCTATCGCGCAGGCCAGGCAGGAAGAGCAACGAAAGCAGCAGGACCAACTGCGCTAGCGCGATGTTGAGGCGGGCGTTGATCTTTTCGACGGGACGGTCGAGCAGACGGTTGGTCCACTCGGAGAGCAGGTCCGCGCTGAAGAGCGCCAACAGGAACAGGAACCAGATGACGTAGCGTGTGCCTGAGAGCGCCAGCCAGCCGAATCCCAGGAACCAGATCCATTCCAGGCGGGACAGTTTACGCGGCGAAAAAGCCACCAGCGCGGGGAAAAGCAGCAGCCAGCCGAAGAAGAGATTCATCTGCCAACCCAGCTTGCTGGGCGGGGTCCACTCCACGCTGAAGAGTTGGTCGGAGGGCGATTGCAGGATGAAGGTCAGATAGCCCCACACGCCGAAGCCATGCGGGTTGAGCAATGTGGCGATCAGCGTGGCCACGAACGCGAGGAGCAACGGCTTGCGCGCACCCGACCCGAAGGCCAGCGCCGCGCCCGCCAATACCAACGGCAGGATGAACGATCCGTGCAGATTGACCCATAACAGTGTGATGACAGGCAGCAGCCAGAGCGTTTTGTTCTGTCCATTCTGCCAGCGATACAAGACCCACAGGCAGGCCACGAACAGCGGATAGACGAACAACTGCGGACGCATGGCCCAGTTGTTCGATCCCGCCAGACCGAGCAGCAGCGTGAGGATCGTCGCAAGGCGCGGCCCCGAGGCTTCGCGGATCATGCGCCAGGTCAAACCGTAGGCCAGGGACAGCAGCAGACCGCGCAACAGGAAGGTCAGCCCGGCACCGCCCAAAGCATAGACCAGCCAGAAGATGAGTCCCGCCAGCCACTGCTGATAAAAGATGGGCTGTCCCATGCGGGTCCAACTCATCAGGTCCACGGCGGGTACGGCTCCGCTCTTGAGGATGTCCTGCCCAAGGCGCAGATACCACCAATAATCCTGCGCGGGAATCGACATCAAGAACGAGAGTCCCAACAGCGGCAGCAGCGCCAGGCTGAGCCAGAGCAGATCGTAACTACGCGCGTCGCGCGAATCAGGGTTGGACATGAGGAGCGGGCCAAGCCGGGGATTTGTGGACATGCACGATCTTCCACGTGCCGTTCAATTTGACGATGACGCGGCTTTCGTTGTGTGCCGCCACCTTGACGCCTTCGGGTGTGGCGGTGCTGATCAGCAAGGTGTAACTGACAACCGCCGTATCGCCGTAGCGTTGGATGTGCAGGTTGGACAGGTCAAAGCGGGTGGACGCCTTCTCGCCCCTGCCCTCCGCACCAAAGACCGAGCCGCGTGCGGCGTTGGCAGTCATCATGAACTCGTGAAAGGGGACGCCATCCAGGCGGTGTGGCGTGACCCACCATTCGTAGAGCGTCAGGTCTTCGGCGGTGGTGTCGCGATAAGCGGCCAGGTCGTTCTCCTGGACCGCTCGCAGGTGTCGCAGCAGAAACTCGCGAATCTCTTCGTCCATCAATCCTCCAATAGGGCTTTGAGATATTGGTCGACCATCGTGTCGAGTCCCAGCGTGGATTCGGCCCGGGCACGTGCGGCCCGTCGGAAGCGCTGCGGGTCGCGCAGAATTTCGGCGGCGGCGGCGGCCAGCGCGGGAACGGCGGGCGGCTCGATCTTCCACGGGTCGCCGCCATAGGGAGCAATACGGCCCGAGTCGCCGAGTACCAATTCGTTGAGCGCGCCCGTGTCGAAGGCAGCCACAGGCAGACCACAGGCCATCGCCTCGATGACGGAATTCGGGCAGGCGGGGTTCAGGTCCGCGGAGAAGAACAGATGCGCCGAGCGGTCGATCTCAGGGATGCGCTCGCGCGGCACGCTGCCGACCCAGTTGATTCTGACGCGGCTTCGCGCATCCACCCGTGTGCGGATCTCGTCCGTGGCCTGGCCCACCACCATCAGCTCCATCGGAAAGCCGTGCTGCTCCTGAAGTGATTCGGCCAGCGCCAGGGCATTATCGAGACCCATGTCGTAGCCGCCGCCCAGGTTGGCTTCGACGAGCAACAGCCGATACGGTGGGTAGGGCGGAACATCCTGTCCGGCGGGCGAATACACGTTCAAATCCACGCCGTTGTGGATGGTGACGGACGGGATGCGCGGCTTGCCGTACCAATCCTCCCACCAGCGGCGGGAGAACTCGCTTTGATAGATGATCTTGCTGGCCAGGTTGGCGCGGATGAAGGACAACACGAAGTTACCGTATTCCGCGCGCAGGAAGTGTTTGAGTCCCGTGCGGCGGCGGCGATGCACCCAGTTGATGCCGTCCAGGCGCTGGACGATCCGTCTGCCGCGGCGGCGGGCCCGCCATAACGGAATCAGGTGTCGGGTCCCGGCGATGACGAGGGTGGCATCCACCGGGGCGGAGAGGTCGTAGGTCACGTCCACGCCGCGGGCGCGCAGTCCAGCCTCGAACTTGAGTCGGAAGGAGGCCATGCCACCCGCCTCGACGCGGGGTGTGATGCAGATGTGGGTCATGTCGTGATTATACCCGCAGGGTCATGGCGGGCTCATCCATGATTCGAACTTGGGAGTCTCTGCCGTGCCATGACAATTATGGTATCCTTGGCGCATCTCATTTGGGAGTCGTCCATGTACGTAGCCATCGAAGGTGTCATCGGTGTGGGAAAGACCACGCTGGCGCGTTTGCTCCAGCCGCGTTTCGACGCAGACCTGTTGCTGGAGATCTTCGAGGAGAATCCGTTCCTCTCCGATTTTTACGCCGACCGTCAGCGCTATGCCTTCCAGACCCAGATATTCTTCCTGCTCAGCCGCTATCGCCAACAGAACAGTACCGTGCCGAACATCCTCAGCGCAGGCAAGAGTCTGTTGGCCGATTACACCTTTGCCAAGGACGCGCTCTTTGCGCGCATCAACCTGAGCGGCGACGAATTGACCATGTATTACAAGGTGCATGAGGCGCTGGGCGAGAAGATTCCCAAGCCCGACCTGGTGGTGTACCTGCAAGCCAGCACCAACGCGCTGATGCAGCGCATCGCCTTCCGCGACCGCCCCTACGAGCGCCAGATGGAACGCGACTACATCGACGAGTTGAACCGCACCTACGATGACTTCTTCTCGAAGCCATTCGACCACACCCCCGTGTTGACCATCAACACCAACAACCTGAATATCATCCAGAACACCGAACATCTCGACTATATCGAGAACCGCATCCGCGAAAGCCTGGGCCTGCTCCCGTTCCAGCCGAGCCTGCCGCTGGCGGAAGCCTGAGAGGACCGACCATGCGCGTCACCCGTGAGACATTGATCCGCATTGCAAAAGAGACCGTCCAGGAACGGGCCTTCAACGACCGCGACATCGTAGCCGCCTACCTGACGGGGTCCCTCGTGGGCGAAACTGACCCGATGCTGGGCGGCACCGCCGACATCGACCTGATTCTGGTCCACGCCTCCACGCCCATGTTGAAGCGGGAACTGGTCAAACTGACCCCCGACTTCCACCTCGACATCGGGCACCGCGCCAAGGCCGAGTTCAAGTCACCGCGTGAAATGCGCGGCGATCCCTGGCTGGGCTACGAGATGTTCGCGCCGATGCTGCTTTTCGAGCGCGAGAAATTCTTCGACTTCGTGCAGGCCGCCCTGCGTGCGGGCAACGAGTTCGAAAGTCCCGAGATGACCCTGCAGCGCTGCCGCAGACTGTATAACCACGGACGCCAGATCTGGATCGACCTGAGCGAC
Organism: uncultured Anaerolineales bacterium; assembly: GCA_937928015.1. Lineage (GTDB taxonomy): Bacteria > Chloroflexota > Anaerolineae > Anaerolineales > Villigracilaceae > JACPVF01. The sequence continues at coordinate 32,204 of CALFXA010000236.1, forward strand.
GTGGATGAAAAATCGGGTCCTACGGAAGTGGCGCAATATTTCAAGTCGCTGTACCAGGCTGCCAACGTGGTGGCCGAGTTGAATGGACCGCCCATCCACGAACGACGCCTGCTGTTGGATTTCCCTGCGCGGGCCGAGGCTGCCGAACGCCCCAACCTGACGGCGGGGTTGTTTGGTCTGATCGGCGCGGGCGGCCTGGATGCCGAGATTGTCTCCGCCTGGCTGCCTGCCTGGAAGGAAGCCTTCACGGCCGCCAGCGGCAACGCCAAGGTGGACGGCCGCATCCACACAGCACGCACGAACTATTACGAGAAGGCCATTCGCGCCATGCTCGAAAGCGACCATCCCAGCGCGGCGCTCTGGCCGCTGATGCAGACCTGGTCCCTGGCGGCCAAGGCCCTGCCCGAGGAGCAGATCGGCCCGTGGCGCGAAGCCTGTTCCACGCTGGGGCTGGCAGGTGCGGGCTTCGTCGAACGTGTGGAGGGACTCGACCACTACCTCGACGAACTCGACATCCTGCTGGATGAACTCGCCGCCGCCAACGGATTGGAGACTTCCACCTCGATTTAGAAAATCAAGCCCCGCACAAAAAGAGACCGTCTCAAACGAGACGGTCTCTTTTCATTCGTCATCGCCCACGCCCAGGTCGGGCAGCGCGGATTCGATCTCCTCGGGGCTCTGACCCGCTTCGAGGCGGTCCACCACGTCGTTGAACTCGGCGGGCAGGTCCGTGCCCATCTGACTGCCCATCCTGCGCATCATCGAGCCGAGCGCCTGGGGATCATCTTCCAGACCATCCAGCCCGGTGAAATCATCGGCCATGCCTTCCATGCGGCTCTCGTCCGATTTGAGGACACGCACGCGGTTGAGGCGGCGTTTGACATCCGCGCTGCCGCACAGGGAGCAGGTCACTTTTTTGACGCCGTATTCGCTATAGGTCAGGAACACGTCGAAGCGTTGGTGGCAGGCGAGGCAGACGTAATCATAAGTAGGCATATCCCCATTTTAACGGAATCCAGCCGCAGGGCGGAAGGGGAAGAGTCCATTTGGTACAATATCCGCATGACTTCCGATCCCGACTTCGACATTTACCATCCCACTCCCCTGCTCATCGTCATCTCGGGCCCATCGGGCGCGGGCAAGGACACGGTCGTGCAGCTCATGAAGGAGCGCGGGCTGCCGTTCCATTTCGTCGTCACGGCCACCACGCGGCCCCGCCGCGAGAACGAGGTGAATGGCAAAGATTACTTCTTCGTCTCGAAGGAGGAATTTGCGCGCATGATCGAGCAGAACGAGTTGATCGAGTATGCCATCGTGTACAGCGATTACAAGGGTATCCCAAAGTCGCAGGTGCGCGAAGCCCTGGCCAGCGGCCAGGACGTGGTCATGCGGGTGGACGTGCAGGGCGCCGAGACGGTCCGCAAGCTGGCACCCGAGGCGTTGCTGATCTTCATCACCACCGAGAACGGCGAGGAGTTGGAACGCCGTCTGCGTGAACGCAAAACCGAAACCCCCGACGAGCTGGCGCTGCGCATCGCCACGGCTCGCAAGGAATTGAAGCGGGTCGAGGCCTTCGACTACATCGTCATCAACAGCGACGACCGTCAGGGCGAAACCGTGGACCAGGTCAAGGCGATCATTGACGCGGAGCATCACCGCGTCCAGCCGCGCAAGGTAACCCTATGAACCAGACTCCCTCCACCCCGCCCCTGGACCATCAGCCTGCTCCACAACCCCGGGCGGTTCGCATCCCGCTGCCGGTCTCCGTTCCCTACGTGACCTACACGCTCATCGGCGTGACAAGCCTGGTCTATGTGCTGCAATTGTTGAGCGTTGCCGTGTGGGGCAATCCGTTCCAGGGCATGGACTATCTCGAACTATACGGCGCGCGCATTAATGACCTGATCCGTGCAGGTGAGATCTGGCGTTTCCTGACGCCCGCATTCCTGCACGCCTCGCCCCCGCACCTGCTCTTCAATATGTATGCCCTGTACGCATTCGGGGCCGGCCTGGAACGCCACTTCGGGCACGGACGTTTCCTGTTGTTGTACACACTGGGCGCGTTCGCGGGCAACGTCTTCTCGTTCCTGATGATGAGCAACGGCGGTTTCTCGGTCGGCGCCTCGACGGCCGTCTTCGGCCTGATCGGCGCAGAAGGCATCTTCCTATACCAGAATCGAAAATTATTTGGCGAGCAGGTCAAGGGCGCGATCAACAACGTAGTGGTCGTCGTCGCGTTGAACCTGGTCATCGGCCTGGCCCCAGGCATCGACCTGTGGGGACACATCGGCGGCTTGTTCGGCGGGTTGATCTTCACCTGGTTTGGCGGCCCGAACTGGAAGGTGGATGGAATTTTTCCGTCCTTCCAGTTGGTGGATGAACGCGAAGCGCGCGATGTACTGCTCGCCGCCCTGGCGGTGCTGGTCCCGTTCGTGGGACTGGCGGTCTGGGGAATGGTGAAGTAAACCAGCGATAAACAGAAATGAACAAAGACGAAATAAAAAAACGAGGCCTTGCGGCCTCGTTTTCGTTTGAGTGACTTCCTAACTCACATGCGCCAGGCGCGGGTCGAGCGCATCGCGCAGGCCGTCTCCGAGCAGGTTGAACGAGAGCACGGTCAGCATGATGGCCAGGCCCGGGTAGAAAACCAGGTGCGGGGCGGTGAAGACCTGGTTGCGTTCCGCGCCGAGCATGGAGCCCCACTCCGCCATGGGCGGCTGTGCGCCCAGGCCGAGGAACGAGAGCGCCGCGGCGTCGAGGATGGCGGTGGCAATGCCGAGTGTGCCCTGCACGATCAGCGGGGTCAACGCGTTGGGCAGGATGCGGCGAAACAGGATCTGGAACGTGTTTCCGCCCAACGCCCGCGTGGCCGAGACGTAGTCCATCTCACGCACCGAGAGCACGGAGGCACGCACCACACGCGCATAGGCGGGAATGGAGACGATGCCGATGGCCAGCAGGGCATTCGTCAGCCCGGGGCCAAGCACCGTCACGATGGCAATGGCCAGCAACAGGGAGGGAAAGGCCAGCAGTACATCCATGGTGCGCATGATCAGGTTGTCGATCCAACCGCCGAAGTAGCCGCCCAAGGCGCCGAGGACGGTCCCGATCACGATGGCAAAGGTGACCGTCGAGAGGCCGATCCACAAGCTGACGCGCGCACCGTACAGCAGGCGGCTGAATTCATCACGGATGTTGCCGTCTGTGCCAAGGATGTGCTGGGGCTGGTCGGCAGGACAACCGAACAGGTGGATGCAGGGCGCGGAACGGCGTTCCAGGTTCTGGGGCGGATTGGCGTCCAGCATCGAAAGAGTCGGGTCGTACGGGGCGAGGATGGGGGCCGTGAAAGCAATCAGGATCAGAATCCCCAGGATGACCATGCCCAGGATGGCCGACTTGCGCTTGAAGAGTCGCCGCCAGGTGATCTGCCACAGGCTGACCGAGCGCAGGGACAGACCCTCGGCGTCGAGTTTTGCAATTTTCGCAGGTTCAGCAGTCATGGCGATTCCTTAATCGAGGCGGATGCGCGGGTCGAGATACGCGTACGAGATGTCCACAAGCAGGTTGAGGACGACGAAGAAGACGGCGATGACCACGGTGAAGGCTTGCACGATGCCGTAGTCGCGGGCGGTGATGGCATCATAAAGGATGCGTCCCACCCCCGAGAGGTTGAAGACCGTCTCGGTTAGCACCGCGCCGCCGAGCAGGCCACCCAGCGACAGGCCAATGACCGTCACCAGCGGCAACAAGGCATTGCGGAAGGCATGTTTCATGATGACCACGTTGCGCGTCAGCCCCTTGGCGCGCGCCGTACGGATGTAATCCTGTCCGAGCACCTCCAGCATGGCCGAGCGTGCCATGCGGGCAATCAACGCCATCGGGATAGTACCTAGGGCGACGGCTGGCAGGATCAGATGCTTGATCGCGTCGCCCAGGGTTTCCCAATTGGCGGAAAGAACCGAGTTGAGGATGTTCATGCGACCGATGAAATCCGCCACCGTGAAGAAGAATCCGTGCGAGAGGGGCAGGCCCCAGACCTCGTAAAAGGGCGTGGTCAACACACCGGGCGAGAGGCGGCCCGAAGGCGGCAATTGGAAGGGAGTGTCCTTGAGGGTCAAGGCAAAGATATAAGCCAGCATCAGGCCCAGCCAGAAGACCGGCATGGAGACGCCGATATTGGCCCACAGCATGGTCAACACGTCCAGCCAGGAGTTGTGGCGAACCGCCGAGATCACGCCCAGCGGAATCCCGACCAGGATGCTGACAAGCAAAGCCGAGAAAGCCAGTTCCACGGTGATGGGCAGGCGTTCCATCAACAGGTCGGTGACCGGCTTGGAAAAGCGGAAGGAGCGTCCAAAGTCACCATGCACGATCTCGTTGACATACACCCCGAACTGGACCGGGATGGGCTTATCCAGCCCATGTCGGCTGATGAATTCATTGCACACTGCATCCGTGGCTTTCTCGCCAAGCATGGCGCGGCACGGGTCGCCAGGAATGAGGCGGCTGAGTGCAAATGTGGCAAATAATATTCCGAACAAGACCGGAATGCTGAGCAGGAGGCGTCGCAGGATGTATGTGGTCATGGCATTTTGGGGAGACCCCCGGCGGGATATTCCCACCGGGGGTCTTTATCATCGTTCGGACCGGGATTACTGGGCCGGAGGAGCGTTCAGGAACGGGCCAAAGAGGCCGCTCCAGTACGAGAAGGCACCGGTGTTGCCGGTGTGCAGCGGGTTGGCCGCGTCCCATTGCAGGGCCAGCGAGGCCACCACGTCAGCGGCATCCAGGGTGAAGCCGTTGTGGAACTTGACATCCTTGCGCAGGGTGAAGGTCCAGGTCATCAGGTCATCGCTGGCGGTGTAGGACTCGGCCAGGACGGGTTCGACTTCCGTGCCGGCGGTCTTGTAGCCAAGCAAGGACTGGGTCACCTGTTCGCAGGCGCGCAGGGACTCGCCGTCGGTCTCATCCGCGCAGTAGAGCGAGATGGGTTCGGCGTTCTGCATCCACACGAAGGTGTCGGTGCCATTGGACATCACCGAGAAGTTCTCGTTACCGAGCGGGCTGGAGTGAGCGCCTTCCACAGAGGCCTTGAAAGCCACCGCGGAACCGCCGTGGGCCACGGGGATCATCGGGACGTGCTGCTTGATGAGGTTGTTGGTCTCCTCATAGAAGGGAGCGCGTTCCGCATCGGTGGCGCGCTGGGCACCGTTCTCGATGGCCGCCACGAGATCATCGTACTTGGTGCCGAACTGCTTGGATGAGCCAGCGCCGAAGTGATAGCCGACGAAGTTGGTCTGGTCGGGATAGTCCGCGCCCCAGCCCAGCAGGTGCAGGCCGTCGAGCGAGCCGGAGTCGGCCGCATCGAGGAAGGCACCGGATTCCATGACGTCGATCTCAACCGTCACGCCCAGGTTTTCCTTCAACTGGGCCTGGATGTCCTGAGCCACCACGTTCGGGTCGGGCAGGTAGCCGCGGACCACGTCGCGGTAGTGCAGCTTGATGGTCGGGAAGGGATTGTCGGCATTGTAGCCGGCCTGTTCGAGCAGGGCCTTGGCAGCCTCGGGGTTGAAGTCGTACCACTTCTCGCCGGCGCACGCGTTCGGGATGGCGCAGGGGGTGAAGTAGTCGGCCACTTCGGAGCCAGCCGGGTAGAAATTATCGACGATGCGCTTGCGGTCGATGGCCTGGGCAAAAGCCTGGCGGACCAGCTCATTGTCAAACGGCGCAAAGGCATTGTTCATGCCGATGTACATGATGTTCAGGGCCGGGCGGGTAATCAACTTGAGGTTGGAGTCGCCTTCGACGGTCTTGAAATCATCCGGGCCGACGTTGTCGATGCCATCCACCGTACCGGACTGCAACTCAAGCAGGCGTTGAGCCGATTCAGTTCCCCAGCGGAATACCAGGGTACCGGCCTTGGCCTTTTCGCCCCAATAGCCGTCGAACTTCTTGAAGACGAGCTGGTTGCCGCGTTCCCACTGGGCCACGTAGAACGGGCCCGTGCCAATCGGCTTCTCAAGCAGGTCGCCCTTGCCGCCGGTCGAGGCGAGGTACTCACGCGGCTGGATGCCGAACGAAGAGAAGGCGATCTTCGAGGGGAAGGCCGGGTCAGGGGTGCAGAGCGTGATCTTGACGGTGAGTTCGTCCACCGCTTCGATGGACTTGATCTCGCCACCGTAGTCGCAGTTCGGAGCCTCGACCTTGGTGGAGGCGAAAGCCTCTTCCTTCAGGCCCTCGGTCTGGACAGCGGGCTTGGCGCCGCCGCCGCAGGCTGTCAGCAGCAGGCTGGCCAGGACGACCAGCGTAAGCAAAACAGAGACTTGGCGTTTCACAGTGTTCTCCTCCGGAGAATATGGGTTGGATTTGACTACGAGCAAGGGATGGGAAATGGAAAATATAAGAGGCGGGCCAACCTCCTTCTGAGTGGGTTAACAAATTATACAGCAAAAACTGTCAATAGGCCGGCAGGGGCAGGCCGAATCCGTTCAGGCGGACAGTGGATGGGTCGGCGGGCCACAGGCCAGGCACCTTCGTTCCACAATGCGGACAGGTCCCCTGCCCGGTAATGTGATATTCGCGGATGACATATCCACGCCGTTTTACCAACACCCTGGCGCAATTCGGACAGGCCGTGTCCTCGTATTCCCCCACCCGCCCGGGCAGGTTTCCCGCGTAGACAAAATGCAGCCCCGCCTCGCGTCCGATGTCGGCGGCGCGTTGGAGTGTGGCCGAGTCCGTGTTGGCAGGGTCGGTCATCTTGTAATCTTTGTGGAAGGCGGTCACGTGCCAGGGGATGTCGGGCGAGAGTCCCGTCAGGAAACGGGCAGCCTCCCACAGTTCCGCGTTGGAGTCGTTGAAGCCGGGCACCACCAGCGTGACCACCTCCACCCACAATCCCAGTTCACGCGCGCGGCGGATTCCGTCCAGCGTGTTTTGCAGCACCCCGCCCAGAGAACGATACTTCCTGTCGTCCATGCACTTCAAATCGACCTTGTAGGCATCGAGGTATGGATGCAGATATTCCATGACCTCAGGGGTGTTGTTGCCGTTCGAGACGTAGGCGCACTTCAGGCCCGCAGATTTGGCCTCCTTGAAGATCGCCACGGCCCATTCACTCGTGATGAGCGGCTCATTATAAGAAGACACCACCACCGACGTATTCGTGCGTTGGGCGGCCTGCACCACCTGCCCGGGAGAGATGCGGCGGATGAGGCCGACCGCCCCGTCGGAAGCCGGGTCGCGCAAGGCCTGCGAAGTGAACCAATTCTGGCAGTAACCGCAATGGAAGTCGCAGCCCAACATGCCGAAGGTCAATGCATTCGCGCCGGGCAGCACATGATTGAAGGGTTTCTTTTCGATGGGATCACTTTGCAGGGCCGCCACATATCCGAACGGCACGCGCAGTTTTCCGCCCTCGTTGAAGCGCACCTGACAGATGCCGCGTTTACCCGGGCGGATCAGGCAGCGGTGTCCGCAAGCCAGGCAGCGAACTGCGCCGTCCGCCTCAGCTGTGTACAGTTCTCCCTCGACCGTTAAAGCATCTAGCATCTCGACTGTGGAAGTCATATAATCAACCTATGCTTACCGTTGCCATTCAGGCCGGTGGACAGTCCGCCCGCATGGGCGAGGACAAGGCCCTCAAGCCCTTTCTCGGGCGTCCACTCATCCAGCGCGTGATCGAGCGTCTGCGACCGATCGCAGACGAGTTGATCGTGACGACCAACCGTCCCGCCGAGTACGCCTTTCTGCGCCTGCCGCTCTTCATGGACCTCAAGCCGGGCCGCGGCGCCCTGGGCGGACTCCACACTGCCATCGCTTCCGCCAAATCGCCGCTGGTGGCGGTGGCCGCCTGCGATATGCCTTTCGTCAGCGCTCCGCTGTTCGAGATGGCAGCCAGGCTCCTCGTCGAGGAAAACGTGGACGTGGTCATCCCGCGCTCGAGCGAAAGGTTGGAGCCGCTGCATGCCGTCTATCGCCGCGAGACCTGCCTGCCCGCCATCGAGGCCGCCCTCGAAGCGGACCTGTGGAAGGTTATCGCCTGGTTTCCGCAGGTCAGGGTCCGCGAACTGACGGCAGACGACGAGCGCGTCTTCTGGAACGTCAACACGCCCGAGGAGTTCGCCGAAGCTGAACGGCTGGCTAGCGAATGATCAACACAGGGCAGGGGGCGTGAGTCACCACCTTCTGGCTGGTGCTGCCCAAGAGCGCGCCTGTAATGCGTCCCAGCCCGCGTGAGCCCATCACGATCACGTCGCTGCCGCGCGTGACCGCCACACTGATGATGGCCTCGGCCGGCGAACCCTCGATCAGCTCGGTGTGAATCTCGGCGGACATCTGTCCCACCGCCTTGACCGCCGCTTCGAGAATGGCATTGGCCTGGACAAGGCGTGCGTCGATGGCTTGTTGCAGATTGGGCTCGCCCAGGTAAGGGGGAATCGGTTCGTACGCGACAATGATGCGGAGATGTGTGGAGTGCATGGCGCGGCTCAAATCGCCGGCGGTCTGGGCGGCGTGCAGCCCGTGTTCCGAGCCATCCACTGCGAGCAGAATCTTCTCGAACATCTTGGCCTCCTGATCAGTGGGGTACAATCTTAGTATAGTACAAATCCATCCTCTCGGAGCATGCGATGACCCTCGACCTCAATCTCATCCGCCAGCAATTCCCTTCGCTCGACCGTCCAGCCACCTTCTTCGACAACCCCGGCGGGACTCAGATCGCCAGGCCCAGCCTCGACCGCATCACCCGCTACCTGCTCGAATGCAACGCCAACCACGAGGGTCAGTTCGAGACCAGTCGCAAGTCAGACGAGGTGCTGAACGACGCGCACATCGCCGTGGCCGATTTCCTGAACGCCGCCCGCCCCGAGGAGATCATCTTCGGCAACAACATGACCACGCTCAGCCTGCACCTGTCCCGTTCCCTGGCGCGGACCCTGAATCCCGGCGACGAGATCGTGGTCACGCGCATGGACCACGACGCCAATATCTCGCCCTGGATGCTGATCGCCGAGGACCGCGGCTGTAACCTGACCTGGGTGGACTTCGACGTGGAGGACGGCACGCTCAAAGTGGACGAGTTCGCCAGGGCGATGGAACGCAAACCGAAGATCGCCGCATTTGGCTACGCCTCGAATGCACTGGGCACCATCAATCCCGTGCGCAAACTGACGAAGATGGCGAAGGAGGCCGGCGCGCTGGTCTACATCGACGCGGTGCAGTATGCGCCCCACGGTCCCATCGACGTGCAGGATATTGGCTGTGACTTTCTGGTGTGCAGCAGCTACAAATTCTTCGGTCCGCACGCAGGCGCATTGTACGGACGCTACGACCTGCTCAATGAGTTGAAGGCCTACAAGGTCCGCCCGGCGACGAACGAGCTGCCTGGCAAATTCGAGACCGGCACGCAGAACCACGAGGGCATCGCGGGCGTGTTGGGTGCGCTGGAATATTTCGAGTGGCTGGGAAATCAGTTTGGTGACAAGAATCTTGAAGGTCTAAATGAGCAATACAGCGGACGCAGACTGGTCTACAAGCAGGCCATGACCGCCATCCGCGCATACGAGTTCGAGTTATCGCGGGCGCTGATCGAAGCCATCCAGTCCGTGCCTGGGACGCACATCTACGGCCTGACCGATATGAAGCGTCTCGACGAGCGCGTGCCGACCGTCTCCTTTACGCTGGAGGGACACGACCCCGCCGAGGTGGCCGCGAAACTCGGTGACGCGGGCGTCTACGTCTGGGATGGTCACTACTATGCCCTGGCTGTGGTCGAGCGCTTGGGCCTGCTCGACAAAGGCGGCATGGTGCGCGTGGGGGCGGCGCATTACAACACGCTGGACGAGGTGGCTCGCTTCCGCGATGCGTTGGCAAAAATCGCGGCAGGCTGAGAAACGAAGAACTCCGAGGTATCTCGGAGTTCTTTTTCTGTCGGGAGGAATTTTACGGTTTGGTGACGACCAGGTTGTCGAAGGCCACCTTGACGGTCTGTCCCGACGTGTTGAGCGCCAGGTTAATGCTGGCCTCGCCCGCATCGAGGATGGTGTCATCGGTGACGGTCTTGATCAACTGGTCGTTGACATAGACCGTGAAGTTCGAGCCGACGGCCTCGATGCGGATCGTGTTCTTCACCCCGGGTTCCAGTTGAATGGCGCTGTTCGGCTCGTTCTCCCAGAACGAGACCAGGTCTTCGTAGTTGCCGGTCGGCCAGACCTCGCCATACGAGGTGGCATCGTTGTAAAAGTTGAAGGCATAGTGGCGGCCTGCAATGCCATCGGTTTCGCGCAGGGAAAATTCGATGGAAAAGTCGCCGCTGTCCAGGGCGTTCTCCAGCACAGTCACGTCCATGCTGAGGATGAAGTCTTTTTCCTTAAAGCCGGGAACGGACGTCAGGACGATGTAGTAATCCTGGCTGCCCGTGCAGGTCAGCACATACTGACCATCCACGATCTCGCGCGTGGTTTGACCATACTCATCGGAGGTGGACTCCATATCCCAGCCTTTGTCGTTGGTGCTGAAATCCTCCTGGAAGAGGATACCGGTGTCGGCGGTCGGCACTACAGCGGTCGGAGGCTCACTGGTGGGCGCGGGCGCTTCGGTGGGGGCGGCAACCGTCGCAACGGGCGGATTCGTCGCCGCGGAGTCGGCGGCTGGGGCCGCGCCCGGCATGACCGAACTGCACGCCAATACGGTCAGCAAAGCCAGGCCCGCAACAATCGAACGTAACATGGATCGGTTTTTCATAGTCGCTTTTCCTTGAATGTTTCCCTGGGATGGATGGAAGGCACTCGCGCACCTATCGGTTTGTGCATTGTATCACGGGCGAAACGTGACACGCCCCGCGACGGCAAGGATGGATTTCACTTATCCGCGCCTGCCAATCGTGCTATCGTAAGCCTGTCCGAATCTTGATTCACGGAGAGGCTATGTTTCAAACTTTTGAACAGGCGCAAGGTTACATCGCTGCGCAGGGCATCCAGGTCATCGACCTGAAGTTTTGCGATCTATGGGGACGCTGGCATCACCTCACCATCCCCGCCAGCCAGTTCGAGCCCAAGTTGATGGAGGATGGCATCGGCTTCGACGGTTCTTCCGTCGGGTTGAAATCGGTCAAGGCGGGCGACATGGTCCTCGTCCCGGACCTGGGCACGGCCTTCCTCGATCCTTTTTGGGAGACCGCCACCCTGAGCTTCATCTGCCGCACGCTCGAAGCCGACACGCACGAGATCTTCGCCAACGACCCGCGCAACATCGCCATCCGCGCCGAGGAATACATGAAGTCCACCGGCGTTGCAGATGAGAGTCGCTGGGGACCCGAGTTCGAGTTCTACATCTTCGATAGCGTCAGCTACGAGAACAGCGTCAACCGCGCCGGTTACATGGTGCAGAGCAACGAAGCCGACTGGAATAGCGGGGACGGCGGCCACGGGCATTACATCCCGCTGCACGGCGGCTATCACGCCATTCCGCCCAAGGACCAACTCTACAAGGTCCGCACGCGTATGACGGCCCACCTCGAACGCATGGGCGTGCCCGTCAAGTATCACCATCACGAGGTCGGCGGACCGGGCCAATGCGAGATCGAGACACCCATGATGGGGCTCATCCAGGCGGGCGACGCCACCATGATCATCAAGTACGTCACCAAGCTGACCGCCCATGAGAACGGACAGACTGCCACCTTCATGCCCAAGCCGCTCTTCGGCGAGGCAGGCAGCGGGATGCACTTCCATCAACACCTGTTCAAGCAAAACAAGAACGTCTTCTACGATGCCAAGGGATATGGTTGTCTCAGCCAGGCGGGACTCTACTACATCGGCGGCTTGCTCAAGCATGGACCCGCCGTCCTGAGATCGGAAGAGCGTCGTGTAGGGAAAGAGTGTAGATCTCGGTGGTC
>CALFXA010000237.1 GCA_937928015.1 uncultured Anaerolineales bacterium
CCATTGCCAAGGTCAGCAACCAGTTCCGCGACACCACACTGGGCGTGCTGCGCATCACCTTCCTCTCTGCGCTGGCATTGGAGTTGCTGGCTACGCTCAGCACGGCCATCGTCGCCGTGGAAATCGGTTTCCGCCTGCTGTACGGCAAAATGGAATTCCAACCCGCTCTCTTCCTGCTGGTGCTGGCACCCGAGTTTTACATGCCGCTGCGCGCGCTGGGTGCCCGTTTCCATGCGGGCATGTCAGGCACCACGGCGGCCAGGCGCATCTATGAGATTTTGGACACGTCCATTCCCAGCGAACAGACGAACGCGAGCAGTGAGCCATTGCCAGAAGTGAACAGCATCGCGTTCGAGGATGTCACGTTCACCTATCTTGGTGAGACGACGCCCGCGCTGGAAAACATCCGCCTGACTCTCACCAAAGATCAGCACATTGCGCTAGTCGGCAAGACGGGCGCAGGCAAGACCACGCTGACCAACCTGCTGCTGGGCTTCCTGCACCCCACGCAGGGACAGATCACCGTCAACAAACTGCCGATTACAAATCACCCATTACGCGACCACATCGCCTGGGTGCCGCAAAAACCGTATCTCTTCCATGACACCCTCGCGGCCAACATCCGTTTGGGCAGGCCCGAAGCCAGCGACGCGGAAGTCTCCGCCGCCGCGCGCGCCGCGCATCTGGAGGAGTTCATCGAGTCGCTGCCGCAAAAGTATGAGACCGTCATCGGCGAAGGCGGCGCGCGTCTCTCCAGCGGCCAGGCCCAACGCCTGGCCCTGGCGCGCGCCTTCCTGCGGGATGCGCCCATCCTCATTCTGGACGAACCCACTTCCAGCCTCGACCCCGAGACCGAATCCCTGCTCGAAGAATCGACCCAACGCCTGATGCAGGGGCGCACGGTCCTGACCATCGCACATCGCCTCAACACCATCTTCCAGGCCGACCAGATCGTCGTCATCGAAGCGGGCCGCATCGTCGAGCAGGGCACGCACCGCGAGTTGCTCGCGCAGGACGGCATCTACGCCAGCATGGTGAAGACCTACGAGGCCAAAGAGGAAAAGGGAACAAGGAAAGAGGTCCCCGCGCCCACCGCGCGTGAACCTATCTCTTCACTCCCAAGCACCAATCCCAAAGTCCCAACTCCTGCTCCCCAGGCTTCCATCCTCTCACGCCTGCTCTCCTTCCTCGACGGCGAGTGGGGACGCGTGGTGTTGTCCGTGTTGATCGGCGCAGGCACGGTTGCGTCGAGCGTGGCGCTGATGGGCACCTCGGCCTGGCTGATCTCCACCGCCGCCGTCGCCACCTCTGTGGCGGACCTGGGCGTGGCTGTGGTAGGGACGCGCTTCTTCGGCATCTCGCGCGGACTCTTCCGCTACGCCGAACGCCTGGTCTCGCACGACGTCACCTTCCGCCTGCTCTCGCGCCTGCGCGTCTGGTTCTACGAAAGGCTTGAACCGCTAGCCCCCGCCCGTTTGATGGAATATCGTGCGGGCGACCTGCTGGCGCGCGTCGTTGGCGACGTGGAAACGCTGGAGAACTTCTACGTGCGTGTGGTCTCCCCGCCGCTGACGGCGGTCCTGATCGGGATCGGCGTAGCCTTCTTCCTTGGTTCCTTTGGACTTCCGCTTGCGCTGGCCTTCCTGGGCTTTTTCCTCAGCCTCGGCCTGCTCCTGCCCGCGCTGGCGCAGGTCATCAGCCGCCGCCCCGCCGTGGACACGATCCACCTGCGCGGCGACCTGCACGTCCGCCTGGTGGACGGCATCCAGGGCATGGCCGACCTGCTGGCGTACGGCCGCGCCGCGCAGCGCTTCGACGAAGTCGCCGTCAACGGTGTGGACTACGGCAACGCCCAACGCCGCATGGCGCGCGTGACGGGCATCCACTCGGGCTTGACCACGCTGCTGGTGCAGATGGGCATGTGGACCATCCTGGTGCTGGCCATTCCGCCCGTCCATGCGGGGACCATCGCGGGACCCATGCTGGCGTCGTTGACACTGCTGACGCTGGCCTCGTTCGAAGCCGTCATGCCGCTGCCGCTGGCCGCCCAAATGTGGAACGCCACCCGCGAAGCCGCCCGCCGTCTGTTCGAGGTGGTAGATACCCAGCCCGTGGTGGCGGACTCCCCCACAATTCGCAGTGAACCGATCACCGATTACCAACTACAAGTCTCCGATCTTTCCTTCTCCTATCCCAACCAGTCCGTGCCTGCCTTGCAGCATGTGAGCTTCGATATGCAACAAGGGCGCTCCATCGCCATTGTCGGTCCGAGCGGAGCAGGCAAGTCCACGCTGGCCAGCCTGTTGCTGCGTTTCTGGGAGTACAGTTCGGGCGACATCCGCCTGGGTGGAGAATCGCTCAAAGCGTACGGCCAGGATCAGGTCCGCGAAAAGATCGGGCTGGTCTCACAGAACACGTACTTCTTCAACACCAGCGTTTACCAGAATCTGCGCTTCGCCCGCCGCAAGTCCACGCAGGAGGATGTCGAGGCGGCGACGAAGGCGGCCCAGATCCACGACTTCATTCTGAGTTTACCCAAAGGCTACGAGACCCTGATCGGCGAGCAGGGGTTGCGACTCTCGGGCGGCGAGCGCCAGCGACTGGCCATTGCGCGCGCCATCCTCAAGGATGCGCCCATCCTGATCCTCGACGAACCGACCGCCAACCTCGATCCGCTGACCGAGCAGCAGGTGCTGGAAACCCTCTTCGACCTGATGAAGCGCAAGACCTCCCTGCTCATCACGCATCGTCTGGTCGGTCTGGAAAGCGTGGACGAGATCCTGGTGATGAATCACGGCCAGATCGTGGAGCGCGGCACCCACGCCGAGTTGATGCAGGCCGACGGTCTCTACCGCCGCTTGTGGGATCTGCAAAACCGCATCCTCGACGAAGAATAACCAGAAATCGGAAGCCAGCAAGGCTTCCGATTTCTTTTTGTGAGAATGCCCGCTTGCACTGCCCAAATGAACATGCTATAATGCGGTCAACTTCCCCGCCACTTTACAGTTAATGATTGCATAATCTGCTACGGACATTCAGCCCATGCAGGTTGTGCGCCGTGCCAATTTGAACAAATACCCATTATCCCCAATCTCATAAAGAAAGCGTCCAGTTATGCTTGGCATGACTGGTTTGTTGATTTCCCCAAATCCCCCCAAAGAGAAGAAGATGAAAATACTAGAACTGGAAAACGAACCTCTTTCAAAATTACGAGCGATGGCAAAGGAGCTAGGCATCACCAATGCCACCCGCCTGAAGAAGGAGGCACTCGCGATGCTCATCCGCGAGGCCGAAGCGCAAAGACAAGGCATAGAATTGCGCGGCGGTGTGCTCGAGATCATGAGCGAAGGCATCGGCTTCCTAAGAGCCAATACTTACAAAGTTAGCGATCAGGACGTGTACGTTTCGCAGGCGCAGTTACGAAGATACGACCTCAGGGCAGGCGATCTGGTCATCGGTCAAGTCAGACCCCCTCGTGAAAGTGAACGCCATTATGGATTATTAAAAGTCGAATCGGTCAACGGCCTGGACCCCGAAGAGGCCGCCCGCCGACCCGTTTTCGAGAACCTCACCCCAATCTTCCCCGACAAACGCTTCGATCTGGAAATCGCTCACGATACGCTGGCCCCGCGTCTCATCAACCTGGTGGCGCCTATCGGGCGCGGCCAGCGCGGATTGATCGTCTCGCCGCCCAAGGCGGGCAAGACCACCATCCTCAAGCAGATCGCCAACTCCATCTCCACCAAATATCCCGACGTGCACCTGATGGTGGCCCTGATCGGCGAGCGCCCCGAGGAAGTCACCGACATGGACCGTTCGGTGGACGCCGAAGTCATCGCCTCGACCTTCGACGAACCCGTCACCTCGCACGTCCGCACCGCCGAGATCGCATTAGACCGGGCTAAGAGACTCGTGGAGATCGGCCGCCATGTGGTAATCTTAATGGACTCCATCACCCGTCTGGCGCGCGCCTACAACCTAGTCGTCAACCCCTCGGGCCGTACGCTGTCGGGCGGTATGGACCCCTCGGCGCTGTATCCGCCCAAGAAGTTCTTCGGCGCGGCCCGCAACATCGAAGAAGGCGGCTCGCTCACCATTATCGCCACCTGCCTCGTCGACACGGGCTCCCGTCTCGATGACGTGGTCTACGAAGAGTTCAAGGGCACGGGCAATATGGAATTGATGCTCTCCCGCAAATTGCAGGAGCGCCGCATCTTCCCCGCCGTGGACATCGAACGCTCGTCCACCCGCCGCGAGGACCTGCTGCTGGGTCCCGACCTGTTGCAGCGTGTCTGGTTGATGCGCCGTATGTACATTCAGATGATCTCGCCGCCGCCGGCCGGTGCGGGCATGGACAATGGCGTCGCCATGGAAGCCATCATCCAGCGTCTGGAAAGAGCCAGGAACAACCAGGAGTTCCTCGAAAATCTCGACCGATAGAAAATGAACAAAATTCTCGACCCGATCAAAAATTTCTTTGCCCGTTTCCGCAAACCAAAAGACGCGTCTGCGCCGCGCCCCAAAGTGGATCGATTCACGATCCTCAGTTGGGGCGTGACGTGGGTGATTGTGCTGGCCGCGCTCGGCTTTGCCTTCTGGAAGACCCAGGGCGCCAACGCCGCCGCCACCACCGTCCTGCCCACCAGCGCCCCAGATGCAGCCCAGCCCAACGTGGCGCTCCCCGCTCAAACGGCGGGCGGCGGCACGTCCGCCATCGACCGCTCACTGACGCTCAAGACCAACATCCCCGCCGAGCGCCCGAGCTACGCCCCCATCACCTACCGCGTCTCGCGCGGCGATGCCATGATGGCCATCGCCGATAAGTTCAAGGTCAAATCCGAGACCATCCTGTACGTCAACAAAGACCTGGGCGACAATCCGCACAGCCTGCAGCCCGGCATGGAACTGACCATCCCGCCTGTGGACGGCCTGTACTATGAGTGGCAGGACGGCGACACCGTCGATGCCGTGGCCGCCAAGTTCGAAGCCGACCCCGAGGCCATTCTGACCTTCCCGGGTAACAACCTCGACCTGACCGACCCCGAGATCAAGCCCGGCACGCAAATCCTGATCCCCGGCGGCAAACGCGAACTCCGCAACTGGGAAGCCGACCTGACCACCATGTCGCGCAGCAACAACGGCAGCACCGGCACCTCTGACTTCGGCAGCAACGCCTGCGGCGGCGGCCCCGTGGATACCAGTCTGGGTTGGCCCGCTGATAATCACAGCCTTTCGGGCAACCCCTACGGCCCGGGCCACCTCGGCATCGACATCACCGCGCCCGAAGGGTCGAACGTGTACGCTGCCGGTGCGGGTGTTGTCACCATGGCGCAGGGCGGTTGGAACTACGGCTACGGCAACGTGGTGCAGATCGACCACGGCAACGGATGGGTGACAGTCTACGCCCACTTGAGCGTCATCTACGTCAGCGTCTGCCAGACCGTGGGCCAGGGCACCCAGATTGGTCTCTCGGGCAATACCGGCAACTCGTTCGGCGCCCACCTGCACTTCGAGATCCGCATCGGCGGCTCGAACGTCAACCCCTACGATTACGTCCAATAAAAGAGAAGAAGGCCCTAAAGGTTTCAGAAACCTTTAGGGCTTTTGTTTTCATGAACACCTCCTCCCTCCAAAAGACCCTCTCCAAACTGAATCTTGGCGGCCTGCGCTACTTCGACTCCATCGGCTCCACCAACGACGAGGCACTGGCCTGGGCCGCCCAGGGCGCGCCCGACCTGTCCATCGTGGCCGCTGACGAGCAGACCTCGGGACGCGGCCGCGAAAAACGCCGCTGGTTCACGCCCGCGGGGACAGCCCTGGCCTTCAGTTTAATCCTGCGTCCCCGGGCAGAGGAACTCCCCCATCTCTCGCGGACCGTCGGCCTGGCCGCCGTGGCCCTGGCCGAGTCGCTGCGGAAGCGTTCGCTCACCCCGCAGATCAAGTGGCCCAACGATCTCCTGCTCGACAGACGGAAGGTGGCGGGCATCCTGGTCGAGTCGACCTGGAACGGCGACGCCGTCGATTATGTGGTGATCGGCATCGGCGTGAACGTGTCGCGCGGTGCCGTGCCTCCACCCGAATTATTACAATTCCCTGCCACCAGCCTCGAACATGCGCTGGACGAATCACTTAAGCGCGAGGAATTGCTACGCGACATCCTGTCGGCGCTGACCGAGTGGCGTCCGCGCCTGGGCTCGGAGGCATTGCTCCAGGCCTGGGAGCGGGACCTGGCCTTTCGCGGGGAGCAGGTCGAGGTCACGGGCGCGGAGGGACGAGTCACGGCGGGAATCCTGCTCGGGCTCGAATCCGATGGCAGCCTGCGCCTGCGAGATGAACATGGCAATCCCGTGACAGTCAGGTTTGGGGACGTGCGCCTGCGCCCGGCCGCGTGATACAATCGCGTTTAGAGGTGACCCATGTTCGATAATCTGCGTGACGACTCAGACTCTCAACCCTTCTTCCAGGACGAATCGGGTGAAGGCCCGTCATCCTTACGAGCCAGCCTGCCCGAACCGCGCCGCGCTTCCTCAGCCTCCAGCGGCGGGCGCATTCTCGGCATGACGGCGATCCAGCGTTTCGTCCTCTCGGCGATGCTGCTGGTGATGGTCTGTGTGCTTGGCATGATGTTCCTGCTGATCACGGGAAAGATCGGCATCTTCTTCTAGCCCGAACCGAATCAAAAACGCCCGACAAGATGTCGGGCGTTTTTTTGTTTAAC
>CALFXA010000238.1 GCA_937928015.1 uncultured Anaerolineales bacterium
ACGGATCTTGCCCGGATAAGCATCCAGCAGGGCTTGATAGGTATCCTGATGGAACTTGCGGCAGTACGGGCATTGGAAGTCGCTGAACTCGACGATGGTGATGGGCGCGTCGGCCGGGCCCAGGCTGGGATAGCCGTCGGTGGGGATATTTTCCACGCGCTGCGGTTCGCTCGGGGCATTGGCCTGTACCGGGGCGGGTTGTTGGGCGGCGGCGGTTTTCGTCGCGCCGTTATTGCCCCAGGCGTATCCAACCGCAAGGCCGACGCCGAAGGCCAGGACGATCAAAATGGTGTAAAAGTGGCTACGTTTAATGGTGATCGTTTCTTGGTGGGGTTTGGGGGAAAGGGTATCGTTCATAGGCGGGGATTATACTGCCTCTTGCATTTTGGAGTCCGAAGTATTCAGGTTTTGGATGGGCCACGCATCGGGCCGCTTCTGCACCTTTGAGCATTCGATTACGTATACTATTCTTGGAGGTTCCCATGACGACAAATGAAAAACACAATCACATCCCGTGGTTCCTGTGGCCGTTCGCGGCGATCTGGCGTCTGCTGGCCGTGATCGTGGAATTGACGGGACGTTTCGTGGCAATGGTGCTGGGCATCGTACTGATCGTGGTCGGTGTGATCGTCAGCCTGACCATCGTCGGCGCGATTGTCGGCGTCCCGTTGGCGCTGATCGGCTTATTGTTGTTCCTGAGAGGGTTGTTCTAAAAAAGGAGAGGAGGACCGTTTCGATCCTCCTCTCCTTTTTATAACGATGGCTCGAAAACAAAGCTGTCATCCGATTTTCATGTGTGGTCGCTAAAATGATTGCATGAAAATAACCACATGGCAGGCTGGGGGCTTGCATTCCATTCATTCCACTTTCGGTCTTCCTCGTGCCAACCTTGAAAAGAGAAGAAACGAAAATCGATATCAGCGTGGATTTATCGGCATCCTCGTGCTGGGGATATTGTTCGTTATTTCAACCCTGGTAATCTCTTCTCCCAAAACGCTCTTCCTGTCCGATAACGGAACCTGGATCATTGCCCGGAATCTGGTCAGCGGGCGGGGATACAGCGCCTGCGATACCGCCTATTTTCCCGTCTGTGAGACTGCCAGCCAGGCCACCGCCATGCGTGAGCCTGTCCCTGTATTGTTGATGGCTGCCGCCATGTCGATCTTCCCTTCACCCTATTCGGGGATTATCGTTCAGGGTTTGTTATATCTGGGAACCGCCCTGGTCCTTTATGCGACCTGGAAGGAAAAGAATCGTCACACGGCCCTGTTGGCAGCTCTGTTATGGACGATCTCCCTGCCGGTCCTGACCGAGATCAACAACGACTCGGGAGAACTGGCCGCCGCCTTCTTCCTGTCGCTGGGATTGTTCCAACTCCGCAAAGGCTGGCAGGGATCAAACCGACGAGAAAGGATTCTCGCGGGCCTATTCATGGGACTGGCGTCCCTCTCACGCACGGTTTTGTTGGGCGTTGCAGTTGGGCTTGGCGTAGCATTTCTCATTCAGGGATTGTGGACCACCTCTTTCAACAAGCGGAAACAAATCTCCCACGCCCTGATGTTCCTCTTGACGGTCGGCCTGGTCTTTGCCCCCTGGCTCATCCGCAATACCCTGGTCTTTGGTCAGCCTGTGCTCGGAAGCACCTTGACCGGGTACAACGTATTCCGCATGAATTCAATCCTTGCCAGCGATACTTACTACCCACACTATGTCGGCGCGGAGGAAGGCTTTATTGCCGTCCAGAAGTTGATTGCTGCGACTCCCTTGAGCGGATTGGGGAACGAGGCGCAAATGCAGGATCTATATATGCAGGCCGGATTGCAAATTGTCAGACAGCACCCGTTGCAGTATATCGGTCTGTCGTTGTACCGGTTTTTGGTGTTGTGGTTCAACGCAAGCGTAAAAGATGCCTACCACATGTCCACTGGTCTGAAGGATGTGCTTACCGTTTTCCAGCAGGCGTTCCTCCTGTTAGCTGTGGGGATCGTGGGCCTGACAAAGTTCAGAAAGAACTGGGTTCTTCTGTTAATCCTCATATTGGGAAGCGGAGCTTACATGGCTATCGGTGCCCAGTTGCGCTATCTGGTGGATTTCATGCCAGCGGTGGTAATCCTTGCGGCGCAGGCCATTCCCACCTGGAAGTCTATGATGAGATGGAGAACAAGAATGCGGACTATCTCTGGATAAAAAAGAGAGGCGGACTGTCAAAGTCCGCCTCTCTTTTTATTCGATTGCCGCCTTCAACTTTCTGGCCAGTTGCCCGAAGGGCGGGGTGTAGCGAATGTCGTCCACGCGCGGACGGGGCAGGTCCACTTCCAGGTCCAGTTTGATGTGGCCCGGGCGGGCGCTGAGCACCAGCACGCGGTCGGCCAGAAAGAGCGATTCGTTGATCGAGTGCGTTACCATCACGACCGTCTTTTGCCGCGCCTGCCAGATGCGGGAGAGTTCCATCCACATGCGCTCGCGGGTCAGGGCGTCGAGGGCGCCGAAGGGCTCGTCGAGCAGGAGCAGGTCGGGGTCGTGGATCAGGGCGCGGGCGATGGACACGCGCTGGGCCATTCCGCCCGAGAGGTCGCGCGGCCAGTTGTTCTCGAAGCCGGTCAACCCCACCTGGTCGATCAACGCTCTTGCACGGGACTCGGCGTCGGCTGCGCCCGTCAACTCCAGCGGCAGGCGGATGTTCTCCAGCACCGTCCGCCACGGCATGAGATTGGACTGCTGAAAGACCATGCCGTGGCGCGGCTGCTGATGGTCCCCGAAGTTGACTTCGCCCGCAGTGGGTGGGAACAGCCCCGCCAGCACGCGCAACAGGGTGGTCTTGCCGCTGCCCGAGGGACCCAACACGCAGATGAATTCCTGCGAGCGGACCTCAAACGAGACCTCGTCCAGGGCGCGCAGGCCGCCGTTGTTGTCGGGGAAGGTCACGGTCAGGTCGGAGACGGTGAGGATGGGATCGGTTGACATGGTTTACTCATTCTTCGCCCTGAGCGGAGCTGTGCGCTCTTTGCATAGCGCAGTCGAAGGGCGCTTCGACTACAGCCCTTATCAGGGCCTCCGCTCAGCGCGTATTACCTACGGCACGAAATCGTTTGTGAACGCCTTGCTTACATCCAGCGGCGTGGAAAGCAGACCCATCTTGACCAACAGGTCATTCATGTTGGACCAGGCGTCCGGGGTCGAATAGCCCAGGCGGTCAGCCTTCCACATCTCGATGGAGCGCGCCAGGATCTGCTTCTGCACGGCCTCGTCTGCCTGGGATAAATTCTCCACGTACTTCTTGCTGATCTCGTAGGCTTCGTCGGGGTTGGCGATGGTGTCTTGCAGGCCCTTCAGGAAAGCCTGCGTCATCCCGCGCACCAGGTCTGGATTCTGCGCGATGGTCGTCTCGTTGGTGATTAATCCGTTCGAGGCCAGTTGCACATAATCGGCCACGCGCATCTCGTTCAGCGCATACCCCTGCGCCTGCAATTGCACAGGCTCGTTGGCCGTATAAACAGACACTGCTTCCTCGCGGTCCGTGGCCAGGGACTCCACCTGGTTATAACCGATGGAGTCGAGCGTCACCTCCTTCTCGGTCAGGCCTGCCGAAAAGAGCAGCGCGTCCAGACCGATGTAGTTGGCTCCGTACAAACCAGGCAACCCGATCTTCTTGCCTTTCAAGTCTGCGGGGACCTTGATGTTCTGCTCGACCTTCGAAACCACCGCCACCGGATATTGCTGATACCAGGCCGCCACGTACACTACGGGCAATCCCTGCGAACGGGCCAGCAGCACCTGTTCGCCCGAGACGACCGCAAACTGCAACTCGTTTGCGCCCACCAGCGACACCGCATCCGTCTCGAAGGAATAATCGAACTCGATCTCGATGCCCGCGTCCTTGAAATAGCCTTTCTCGACTGCGACGTACAACGGGGCAAACTGGACATTCGGGATGTAGCCCAACGGCAATTTGATGCGGGTCAATGCCCCTGTCTGATTCGCGGACCCCGAACTGGTACAGGCCGAAAGGGCGAGTGCCACCCCAAGCATGAGCAAAACGAACTTTCTGAACATAAATCTCTCCTTGTAATGAATTGATAGTCACCTCAAAGGTGGCTGTCAACTGTATTTTGCCAGATGAGCAGGCGTTTCTCGAACCAGGCCACCACGCCGTACAACGCCAGCGCCATGACCACTAATGCGAAGATGGCTACGAAGACCAGGGACGTGTCATATTGTCCGCGGCCGACGTTGATGAGGAATCCCAGCCCCTGATCCGCGCCGACGAATTCGCCGACTACCGCGCCGATGACCGAGAGTGTGGCCCCGATGCGCAGTCCGCCCAGGAAGATCGGCAGCGCGGCAGGGACCTCAAGCTTGAACAGGATTTGCGTCCGCGTGGCGCGCAGGGAACCCATCAGGTCGTACAGGGCGGGCGGGACAGCCCGTACGCCCACCACGGTATTGACCAGCACGGGGAAGAATACGATCAACGCACAAATCAGGATCTTCGAGAACATGCCCGGTCCAAACCAGATGACCAGCAGCGGCGCAATCGCCACCAGCGGCACGGCCTGACTCGCCACCAGATACGGCGCCAGCAAATTCTCCAACAGGCGCGACTTGGCTACCAGATAGCCCAGGCAGGTCGCCGCCGCTACCCCCGCCAGCAGCCCGCTCAGAATCTCGGCCAGCGTCACGCCCATGTGCAGGAAGAGACTCCCGTCTGCGGCGGCGCGCACGAAACGGGACCAGACGTCGACGGGGGTGGGCAGAATGAAGGACGGCAAGTTGCCTGTCTGTGCGGCGAACTGCCAGAGCAGCAATCCCGCCAGCAGAGAGGCAAGTCCCAGCCAGGGGCGCAGAGAGCGGATGCGTTTGGTGAGAGAAGGTTTGGTCATGAACAAAAAACGCCTCGATGGTCCAAACCAACGGGGCGCGGAATCAGGCCCAGGGTCCACGCCTGACGAACAAAAGCCCCGAAAACAACGAGCGTTTTCGGGGACTTAAGTCGAATCAGACCCAGAACATGGGTCAAGACCTTCTTCTATCCAGACTATGACTGTCGGCCCCGGAATCGCACCGGATCATGCCCGTTTTCCCAATGAGGAAAGACGATGTACCCAAACAGGCTCGTGGGCTATACCACCGATCGGGAATTGCACCCTGCCCCGAAGGTTTTATTCAGTTGGGAAGATTATAACGCAGTTACGCCTTGACGATGCAATCGACCGGGCAGGCTTCCACGCAGCGCGGGGAGTCGTAGTGACCTTCGCACTCGACGCAGGTGGCCTGGTCGATAACGTACAGGGTGCCGTCGCCTTCGCTGATCGATTCGGTCGGGCAGTCGGGAACGCAAGCGCCGCAAGCGATGCAATCGTCCTGGATTTTCATGGTCATGATGGTTTCTCCTGAGTGAATTCTTACTTTGCGGCCTAAAAGATACCTGATAGAGGCCATGAGCGCGAAGTGACGAATGTCGCTGATTCAGGTTGGTTTTGTCACCCTTCCCCCAAAAGGATTCTAGGAGTTGTTAAGTAAGTAGGACACGACCATTGCCCCGCCGCACAGACAAAACGCCAGGACAAAGCTGACCACAATATAAATAAGAATATTGGTGCTGTTCGACTGTCCCGTCTTGCCATTGTATTCGTTCTTGCAATTGTTGCAGCGTACCTGATGAAAGATAGCAGGCCCAAGCGCGCCGCCCCACCAGGTGTAGTTGATCTTCTTTACGTCGGTGCTGCCGCATTTCGGACAGGGGACATTGGGATTGGTAGTTTGCATTCCGTCCTCCAGAAAAAATAATGTCGGCCGTATGGCCGACATTATTTTTACATTTGAAGCATGAAACAGAAATCGCCTGTTGGTGGGATTTATCCTAATTGCGCCTTGATCTTTTCGGCGGTTTCCTTGTAGCCTGCCAGCTTCTCGCGCTCCTTGGCGACCACGGGCGCGGGGGCCTTGTTGGCGAAGTCGCTGGAGAGCAGCTTTTCGAGGCGCTCGATGTGGGACTCGGCTTCCTTGAGTTCCTTTTCGAGGCGGGCGCGTTCCTCGGCGGAGTCAACTGCGCCTGCCAGCGGAAGGTAAATTTCCACCGCACCGACGACCAACGCTGTAGCACCCTCGGGCTTGGTCGCAAGCGACTCCACGATGGAGAGTTGGGCGACGTCCAGACCTGCCAACGAGGCGATGACTTTGGCCTGTTCCTTCAGCAAGTCGGTCTTTGCGCCACCGACCAAGGTGGCGGCCAGCTTCTTTGAGGGCGGCAGGTTCTTCTCTGCGCGCAGGTTTCGGATGGAGCGGATGATGTCCTGGAGCAGCGCAAAGTCAGCCAGCTTGGATTCTTCCCAGCCTTCGGGGTCGCGCGGTTCGGGGAAGCGGGCCACGATCAACGCCTTGGGCCAATCGGCGGCGATGTTCGCGAGCGGAGAGTCGAGCAGGGTTTCGCGCAGGTGGCCCCAAATTTCCTCGGTCACGAAGGGCGTGAAGGGATGCAGCAGGCGCAGGGCCATGTCAAAGACGCGCGCCAGCGTATCGGCAGCGCGAGCGGCCCGGGCGCCACCTTCGGCCAGTTCCTGTTTGGCAATCTCCACATACCAATCGGCAAAGTCAGACCACACGAACTCGTAGATCTGGCGTCCCGCCTCGCCGTACTGAAAGTTCTGGAACAGACGCTCCACGTCGCGGACGAGCTGTTGGAGGCGTGCCCAGATCCAGGAGTCGGCTAGGGTGTATTCGCCGAGTTCAGCGGCTTGTTCTTGGCTCCCGATGGCATTGATCACGAAGCGTCCAGCATTCCACAGCTTGTTGGCGAAGTTGCGGTTGGCCTCCACCTTCTTGACCGAGAGGCTCATATCGTTGCCGGGCGTGGAACCCACCAACAGCGTAAAGCGCAGTGCGTCGGTGCCGAGGTCATCCATGACAATCAGCGGGTCGATCACGTTCCCCTTGGTCTTGGACATCTTGTGTCCGTGCTCGTCGCGGATCAGGCCGTGCAGGTACACGGTGTGGAACGGCACCTGTCCCGTGTACTCGATGCCGCTCATGATCATGCGCGCCACCCAAAAGAACAGGATGTCGTAGCCCGTCTCCATGTAGGAGGTAGGATAGAAATATTTGAAGTCGGGCGTCTCTTCGGGCCAGCCGAGCGTGGAGAACGGCCACAGGCCAGACGAGAACCAGGTGTCGAGTACGTCGTCATCCTGATGGATGTCCTTCGAGCCGCAGGTGGCGCACTCGGTCGGGTCTTCGCGCGCGACGGTCATGTGGCCGTTCGGGCAATACCACACGGGGATGCGGTGTCCCCACCAGAGCTGACGGCTGATGCACCAGTCTTCGATGTTCTCCAGCCAGTTGTAATAGATCTTCTCGAAGCGTTCGGGCACAATGCGGATTCGTCCATCGCGCACGGCTTCCAGCGCAGCCTTGGCCAGCGGCTCGATGGTCACGAACCACTGCTCGGAGATCATCGGCTCGACGATCTCACCGCCGCGCTGCGAGCGCGGGATGGTGGTGAGGTACGGTTCTTCCTTGATGACCAGGCCCGCGGCTTTCATGTCGGCCCACAGGTTCTTGCGCGCCTCAAAGCGGTCCTGACCCTGATACTGGCCGCCGTTTTCGTTGACCTTCGCCGCCTGATCGAGCATCGAGATGATCGGCAGATTGTGGCGCTGGGCAATGGCGTAGTCGTTCGGGTCGTGTCCAGGCGTGATCTTGAGCGCGCCCGTGCCAAACTCCATCGCCACATAATCGTCGGCGATGACGGGGATTTCGCGTCCTACCATCGGCACCACCACCTTGCGGCCGATGAACTTCTTGTAGCGCTCGTCCTCGGGGTGAACGGCCACGGCCGTATCGCCGAGGATGGTCTCGGGGCGGATGGTCGCCACGGGGATGAATTCGTCCGAACCCGCCAGCATGTACTTGAAATAATACAGCGTGGCCTGCTCCTCGGAGTATTCCACTTCGAGGTCCGAGACGGCGGTCTTGAGGCCAGGCGACCAGTTGATCAGGCGCGGGCCGCGGTAGATGAGTCCCTTTTCGTAGAGGCGCACGAAGGCTTCGCGCACGGCGCGGCTCAGGCCGTCGTCGAGGGTGAAGCGTTCGCGCTCCCAGTCGCAGGAAGCGCCCAGGCGGCGGATTTGTCCCGTGATCTGGCCCGCGTACTTGTGCTTCCACTCCCAGGTATGTTTGAGGAATTCGTCGCGGCCCAGTTCTTCGCGCGTGACCTCTTCGGTGCGCAGCAGGTGACGTTCCACCATCAACTGTGTGGCGATGCCCGCGTGGTCGGTTCCAGGCACCCACAGCGTGGAATAGCCCTTCATGCGGTGATAGCGGATCATCAGGTCTTCCATGCTGACGAACATGGCATGACCGAGGTGCAGTTCGCCCGTCACGTTCGGTGGCGGGATGGAGATCACGAACGGCTTGACCGTTGGGTCGAAGTCGGGCTTGTTCGGGTCATTGTGCGGCTTGAAGTAGCCGCCCTTCTCCCACATCTCATAGATGCGCGGCTCGGTGGATTTGAAGTCGTACGCTTTCGGTAATTCGTGTTTGGTCATTCTTGCTCCTTGTAACCTGAGATTGCTTCTCAAAGACTTGCAATGAAATATTTAAAATAAAAACGCCTCGTCCACAAGAGGACGAAGCGCAGGCTCCGCGGTACCACCTCGATTCAGCCGTCCTTCGACTACGCTCAGGACGAGGCTGCACTCTACAGCTGACGTGTTCATCAGCCCATGCTGTAACGGGCAAACCCGTGACGGTCTACTTGCTGTTCGCTTTCTTCGTCAGAACCACCAGGCGACTTCTGCGGCTTGTTGCTGTGGAAGTTTCCAGCCAGTGACTTCCTTCTCTATCAGCAATTCAGTCCTCGTACTACTCCTGAATGGTTGGGATTATACATTTCCACACAAAGCGAGTCAAGCGTCAATCCCCCGTGATGGAATGACTGTCTTTGTCCAGCAGGCTCAAGATGATGTTATATGACAATAGCCCACCCAGGGTCAACTGGGGGAAAGCTATAACCAACAGCAGAAGGATGCTGTAGTTGCCTGCCAGCAATTCGATCAAAATCCCCAACACAGGCAGGACACCCAACGTCAGAGCCAATAGCGTCATGAAAAATAGGTAGATTGGATTGCGAACAATAAATTGCCCCGTCAACAGCCAGCGCAGCATCAGGCCTTCGATGTGCGCTTCCTCGGCGATCGTCTCGACGTATCCCAGCCCAGATTTGTCGAAGTACGTACGATAGCCCGGCCAGCCGACCAGATATTGCGTCTTCTCGTCCAGCAGGCCCATCTCGATCTCGATTGGATATTTATCTTCCGCGTTAGGAATGCGTTTCTTCATACCGCCTCGCTGAAGCAATTCTAGCCTCGTTCAGCGGGCAGGACAAGGGGTCCTTCATGAAACGGATGCGGGACGACATGCACAGGCAGGCAATAGGCCGCCTCAATCAGCTCCGGACGAAGAACCTGATTCGGCGTGCCCACGGCTTTTTCCACGCCCCCGACCAAGAGCGCGATGCGGTCCGCATAACGCGCGGCCAGGTTCAGGTCATGTAGGGCAACCAGCACAGCCAAGTTATCCTTACGCGCCAGGTCGCGGACCAACTCCAGCAGGCTGACCTGATATTGCAGGTCGAGGTGGGCAGTCGGTTCGTCGAGCAGCAGGATGGGCGTGGACTGAGTCAAGGCGCGGGCCAGCAGCACACGCTGAGATTCTCCCCCCGAGAGTTCGCCCACGCGGCGGTCGATCAACCCCAGGGCATGGACTCGCTCCAGGGAGCGGCGGGCCAGTTCCTCATCCTGCTCGGAAGCATGACCGAGGAATCCCAGGTAGGGCGTGCGTCCCATCAGCACCGTCTCCCAGACCGTGAAGGCGGGTGGCAGCGAAATGGCCTGCGGCACCACCGCGATGTAACGCGCGCGCTGCATGGGCGTGAGCGCGGCGAAGTCATCGCCGTTGGTGCGGACCTGTCCCGTGTAGGGAATCACACCGCTGACCGCGCGGATCAACGTGGACTTGCCCGCGCCGTTCGGACCGATCAATGCCACTACCTCGCCGTTCTTGACCTCCAGCGAGACGCCATGCAGGACGGGATGTCCGTGATAAGCAGCTGAGAGATTCTCAATTCTTAACATAACTCACCAATATCCCTGATTCCTCGCGCGCCGCAGCACCCACAGAAAAAACGGCGCACCCGCCAGCGAGGTGACGATACCCACGGGCAATTCCTGCGGGGCAAGCAGCACGCGCGCCAGGACGTCCGAGAGCAGCAAGGCGGTAGCCCCGCCCAAAATGGACAGTGGCATCACGCGGCGATAATCCCCGCCCACCCATAAACGGATGATGTGCGGGACGATCAGCCCGATGAATCCGATGATGCCCGAGAAGGCCACGGCCGCCGCCGCCGAGAGCGAAGCCGCCGCCAACACCACCGTCCGCGCGCGGCCCACGTTCAGGCCGAGCTGCTGAGCCTGGTCATCACCGAACTGCAATAAGTTAAGGATGTGTCCACTCAATAACAGGATTCCCAGGCCAACCACCAGATAAGGCAACAGCGCCAGGATGGCTGTCCAGCCTGCCTGGCTGGCTCCGCCCAACAGCCAGCCCAACGCGCGCCGCACCTCGCCCGTCGAGCGCAGCATCAGGAACGAGGTTAACGACGTGGCGAAAGATGAGATGGCTACACCCGCCAGAATCAGGCTGGTGGTCGGGACCGTGTTGCCGACGCGGGCCACCAGATAGACGGCAAAGACGGTCAACAATGCGCCGGCGAAGGATGCCATCGGTACGGCCATCAGTCCCCAAAACGAGTACGGCCATTTGACGCTCATCGCGATGACCGCGCCCAGGCCCGCGCCGGAAGCCACACCGATCAGGAATGGGTCGGCCAGCGAGTTGCGGAAGAGTCCCTGATAGGCCGTGCCGCTGCCCGCCAGTGCCATGCCCGTCAACACGATCAACACCGTGCGCGGCAGACGGATGGCCCATACGATTTGCGTCGCCGTGGATGTGCCGCGCCCGAGCAACACATCCCATAACTCGGCGGGCGTAAGGAATACCGAGCCAATCGCCAGGCTGAGCAGCAAGGCGAAGATAAGAAATATAAAAGAAAGAATGACAGATCGTTTCATGGAAGCCGTAGGGGCGGACGATCGTCCGCCCCTACCTGTAATTTACTGGAACAATTCGGGATGGATCAATTTTGCCAGCGCTTCGAGCCCATCCACCAAACGCGGACCCGGGCGGCTGATCATGTTGTCGTCGACGGGGAAGACCGAGTTGGACTGCACCGCGGCGATGCTCTCCCAGCCCGGGCGGACCAGAACGGACTCGGGCGCGGTGCCCCATTGCGCGTCACCCAGCAGGATGATCGACGGATTCGAAACGACCAACTGCTCCAGGCTGATCTGCGGATACGGGTCGGTCAACTGGCCGCCGACGTTGGTTCCGCCGGCGCGGGTGATGAGCAAATCGCCGAAGGACCCCGAGCCGTAGGTATATGGCTTGGCGGCATCGGTGGCGTCGATCTCATAGAATATGGCGGGACGTTCCGTGGCGGTGGCGATCTTGTCATCCACGGCTTGGACGCGCGCCTTAAGCCTATCCACCACACCGGTTACGTCGTGCCCGGTCAACTGGCCGACGATGTCCAGGTTGCTGTACATCTCTTCGATGGTCTTGGGATTCTTGAGATAGTAAACCGTCAGGCCCAGATCTTCGAGCTGCTTGACCAGCTCAGGTGTGTTGATCTCTGCCGCCAGGACCAGGTCAGGCTTGAGGGCCACGATGGCCTCGGCGCTGTACTCGCCCATCGAACCGCCGACCTTTTCGATGCTGGCCGCTTCGGGCGGATAATCGGAAAATTCGTCGCGGCCCACCATCTGAGTCCCGGCGCCGATGGCAAAGAGGATCTCGGTGTTGGACGGCGCCAGCGAGACGACGCGCTGGGCGGGGGCGGCGAGGGAAACCTCACGGCCGAGGCCGTCGGTCAATTTAATGGCACCCGCTGCCGGGGCGGTTGGCGCGCAGGCCGTCAGCAATAATCCAAGGGCGAGCAGGATGAAGGTCAACTTACGAAACATGGAAACTCCTGTGTGTTGTAGGATGAGATCATGTCCCAACCTACGCAAAATTTGAATCAAAATCCCCTGCCGTGATGACAGGGGAGGTAGGAGAGGCAATCCGAGCAGGCCGTCCTCCACCTCCTTTCAGCGAGAGTGTGGTGAACCGACCAGGGCGGGCGACCTGACTTGGGCAGCGACGGCTGCCTTCACAGTTGCGCGACAGCGCCAGAATTACACTGGCTTCGCCGCTGACTGGCCGTATGTGATTTGTAAAAAGATTGTACCACGCTTGCTTAGCCGACAGCCTGCCGCGCGATCTCACGGAACATGCCGCGAAAGACGAACTCATGGATGGGGTAGAGCCCGTTCCAGTACAGGAAGCCTAGCAGGCCGCGCGGGGCAAAGTAGCCGGTTTGGGTCAGGTGGGTGCCGTCGCCGTCGGGGACGATCTGCCATTCCATCCAACTGTCGCCGGGCGTGAGCAATTCATCGCGCAGCAACAAACGGGCCGAGGTGACGTCTTCGACGCGGTAGAAGTCGAGGATGTCGCCGGGTTGAAGTGCTGCCCCCCGAAGTGGGAAAGGCTGTGAAGTTTTATACGGGCGAAGAAAGGAATCCAGCCAGCCGCGCAGTTTCCACAGGAAGTCGGCGTACAGCCAGCCGTTCTCTCCGCCCAACGAGTGGATCACACGTCGGACTGCTTCGGGCGGAGCGTCCACATGCATGGAACGGTGGTTGATAAAGAAGCCCTCGTGTTTGACATTGACCACGGGGCGGCGGCCATCCGTCCAGACGGGTTCGAGGTGGTTGGGGTGCAGCTGTGCGAGGGAATCCTGTACGGCCTGATGGAACGGAATCAAATTCACGTTCGGGAATACCTGTTGTGCGGTGGGTTCCTGCACGCGGCTGTCGCTACGCAGACCGTCGATCAATGGATAGGCGATGCGCTGCGGAACGGGCGTAGTCAGTCCCACGCCGAACGCCATGAACCAGAGTGGGATGTATGGCAGCAGGATCATACGGCGCTTGTGTCCGCGCAGGCGGGCGTACTCGAGCATCAACTGTGAATAGACCATCAGGTCCGGGCCGCCGATCTCGAAGACCTGACAGCGGCCCTCAGGTGTTTCCAGCGCAGCCAGAAGATAGTCGAGCACGTTTTGCGCGGCGATGGGCTGGGACCGGTTGCTCATCCAGGTGGGACCCGGCACGAGCGGCAGCAATTCGGTCATGAAACGGATCATCTCGAACGAGATGCTGCCCGGGCCGACGATGACTCCCGCGCGGAATTCGGTGACCGGCACGCGGCAAGCGCGCAGCACTTCACCGGTCTCGATGCGCGAGCGCATGTGCGCGGCGATGTGCGCCTGTGGGTCGGCCAGCCCGCCGAGGTAGATGATGTGCTCCACGCCGGCGGATTCGGCGGCGGCTGTGAAATTCCTTGCGCCGTCCAGTTCTTTTTCGGTGTAACCCCGTCCGCTGGACATGTTGTGGATCAGATAATACGCGGTGTGGACTCCCTCCATTGCGGCGGTCAGGGTTGATGGGACCATGACGTCGCCGGGTGCCACCTCCACATGGCGGAACCAGGCACGGCCCCGGAGTCTCCACGGCTGGCGGGCCAGGGCGCGGACCCGATAGCCGCGTTCCAATAAACGGGGGATGAGGCGGCTGGCGATGTATCCTGTGGCACCGGTAACGAGAATCAGGGGGGAAGCGGTCAAGGCGGCTGCTTTCCTCTTTCTTCCTTTGGCGAAGAAGAAAGATACAAATAAGATTTATTGATAAGAATGCGCGAGTACACGCGCGCGGGAGGCCAGCCTGCGGGCCAGGCCGTCGAAGATGAATTTGTGGAAGGGCCACATGGCGTACCAATAGAGGAAGCCCGGCAAACCGTGTGCGTCGAAATAGGCGGTGACGGTGAAGAGCGTTCCGCCGCCTTCTTGCGGATCGGACTGGAACTCGAGCCAGGCCTTGCCCGGGACCTTCATCTCGGCCTGCAAGCGCATCAGGCGATCCTTCTCGACGGCTTCGACGCGCCAGAAGTCGAGCGCCTCGCCCGCGCGGATATCGTCGGGGTGGCGGCGGCCGCGGCGCAAGCCCACGCCGCCGATGGCCTTGTCCATCCAGCCGCGCAGGGCCCAGGCCCAGTCCATGTACATCCAACCGCGCGCGCCGCCGATGCCGGTGTAGGCGCGGAACACGGTGGCAGGCTCCAGGTCGAGGGACAGGTGACGGCGTTCGATGAACATGCCTTCCTGCACCGAGAAATCATAAGGCTTGCGGTCGCCCAAGGAGGTGACCAGCGCGTCGGCCCAGGAGGTCTCGACGTTATCGCGCTGGATGCGTCCCAGCGCGAGGTGGACGGCGGTGGCGAAGTCGATGGGCTGGATGTGCGGAAAGAGGCGGCGCGCCGTCTCGTCGCGGACGATCAGGCTGGCGTGCAGGCCTTCGATCAGCGGCAGAACCACGCGCCAGTGGATGGGTGTAATCATGTGGACCCAATACGCCGAGAGCAGCGGCGCGTAGATCGGCGTGCGAATCAGGCGGCGCTTGAGTCCGCGCTCGTGAGCGTAGGCCAGCAGCATGTCGGCATAGGTCAGGCGGGTCGGGCCGCCGATCTCGATCATCCTGCCGACGCTTTCGGGAGTCTCCAGCGCCGCCACGAGATACGACAACACGTCGCGGATGGCAATGGGCTGCGCCTGGGAGAAGAACCAGGCCGGGCAGACCAGCAGCGGCTCGCGCTCGGTCAGGTAGCGCACCATCTCGAACAGGGCGCTGCCCGAGCCGACAATCATGCCCGCGCGAAACTCGGTAACGGGCACGCCGCCCTGGCGCAGGAGGTACCCTGTCTCGTGGCGGGAACGCAGGTACGGAGAGAGGTTGCCCGCGGGGTCGACCAACTCGCCGAGGTAGATGATGCGTTTGACTCCCGCCTCGTCGGCGGATTCGGCGAAGACGCGGGCCACGTCCAGGTCACGATGGGCCGCATACCTGCCGCCCTGCCGCCCGTGGATGAGATAGTAGGCGGTGTCGACTCCCTGCATAACCTCGACCGCGCGCTCCTTGTGACTCATGTCGCAGGCGAAGACTTCCACGCGTTTGGCCCACGGGAAATCGCGGATGCGCTCGGGGTCGCGCACGATGCAGCGCACGCGGTAGCCCGCGTCGAGCAGTTTCGGGACGAGACGTCCGCCCACGTAGCCCGTGACACCGGTGACGAGGATAAGCCTGGAATCGTTCATGCAAGGGACCTTGTTATCAACGAAGGGACGACGACGAAGATTGTATCGTACTCATAAATTATATGCTATGATACACGCCAATGACGCCGTCGCCCACTCCTTCTCTAAGCGCACAGGCCCTGGACCAACTCACAGCGCACACGCCGGCGGTTTGGATTGCACTGTCGTTCTTCGGCGGAATCGGGCTGGCGGCCTGGCTGGGATTTCCCATCTACGTCTGGCTGTTGTGCATGGCAGGCGTGATTCTGCTCCTGCTGCTGAAGCGGCGATTCGCCCCGACGGTCCAGGCCGGGCTGTTGGCGATCTCGCTGCTGGGACTCTTCCTCGGCGCGGCGCGTTATCAGTTCAGCCAGCATGAGGTCACGCCCTTCGACGTGGCCTTCTTCAACGACCGCGAATACGACCTTCTGGTGACCGGCTGGGTGGCCGACATGCCCGACCGCCGCGACACCTATACCAACTTGCGCATCGAGGTCGAGGCGGTGGATTCGGGCACGGGTGATCTGCCTGTCCACGGGACCATCCTGGTCCGCGTGGGTGAGAATGAAACCTATCACTACGGCGAACTTCTGCGCCTGCGCGGCCAGCTCAAGACTCCGCCTGAGGACGAGGAATTCTCCTACCGCGATTATCTCGCGCGCGACGGCATCTACTCGTACATGAGCCGGGCCGAGGCTACCGTCCTGCCGGGCGAGCGCGGAGAGCCATTCGCCAAGACGATGTACGGCCTCAAGGAGCGCCTGCTGGGCCTCGTCTATCGTCTGTTCCCCGACCCCGAGGCCTCGCTATTGGCGGGCATCCTGCTCGGCGTGGATACGGGCCTGACGCGCGAGTTGCAGGACGCCTTCAAGAACACGGGCACCGCGCACATTATCGCCATCTCGGGCTTCAACATCTCGATCATCGCGGCCATCTTCGTCAGCTTGTTCAGCCGCGTGTTCGGCAAGTACCTGGGCTCGTTTTTTGCCGTCCTTGCCATCATCTTTTACACCCTGCTCGTCGGCGCGGATGCGGCCGTGGTCCGCGCGGCCATCATGGGCATCCTGGGCCTGGTCGGCCGCCAACTTGGTCGCCGCAACGTGGGTCTCAACATGCTGGCTGCTGCGGCGCTGATTATGATGTTTGGAAATCCGCTGGTCGTGGGCGACGTGGGCTTCCAGCTCTCGGTCATGGCCACCCTCGGTTTGATCCTGTACGCTGAGCCGCTCTCCAACTTGGCGCAGACCCTCTTCCTCAAAGTGCGCGTCCCCGCCGCAACCGTCGAACAAATCCTCCCGCCCATTTCCGATTTCGTCCTGCTGACTCTCGCCGCGCAGATCACCACCCTTCCGATCATGGCCTATCAATTCAAACGCATCTCCCTTGTCTCGCTGATTGCCAATCCCTTCATCCTGCCGCCGCAGCCCGCGGTGATGATTCTGGGCGGCGTGGCCGTGCTGTTGGCGCTGGTCTGGTTCCCAATCGGCCAGCTTGCCGCCTGGGCGGCCTGGCCTTTCATGGAATACACCATCCGCGCAGTGGAATTCTTCGACCGCATCCCGCACGGGACGCTCTACCTGGGGAATTCCTCGGCTTGGTGGGTGGCCGCCTTCTACGCCACTCTCTTCGGTCTGACCTTCAACTGGTCCCGTTTGAAAGACGCTTTCTCCGCCCTGGGCGAGCGCGCACGGACCCTGTCCATCGCAGGGGTGTTGACCGTCCTGCTGGCGCTGACCCTGCTGGTCTGGCGCTCCACGGCCACCCTGCCCGATGGTAAATTGCATATCACCTTCTTGAGCGTCGGCTCGGCGGATGCGGTGCTGATCCAGACTCCTGACGGACGTTCCGTCTTGGTCAACGGCGGGCCCAGCGCCGCCATGCTCTCCGACGAATTGGGCCGCCGCCTGCCCGTCTTCCACCGTCAACTGGACTGGCTGATCGTGGCTTCCACCACCGAGAATCAAATGGCCGCCCTGCCGCGCGTGCTGGAGCGCTATCCGCCGCAGAGCGTGCTGTGGAGCGGATATGTGCAAGGCTCCTACTCCGCCGAACAAGTGGACAAATACCTGGCTGCTGAGAACATCCCCACCGTGTACGCAGAAGCGGGTCAGCGCTTGGAGTTGGGGGACGGCGCCTTTATCGAGGTGCAGTCCGTCGGTCCGCGCGGGAGCGTGCTGCTGCTTCAGTGGAAGGATTTCCGCGCGTTGTTGCCGGTCGGCATGGACGCCGATACGCTGGAGACGCTCGAATACGGAAATGTTATTGGTCCCGTGGATGTGCTGCTGTTGGCCGACTCGGGTTTCTTTGCCACCACCAACGCAGACTGGGTGCAAAATCTTAATCCGCAGTTGATCGTGCTCAGCGTGGCGGCGGGCGACCCAGACGGCCTGCCCAGCCCCGATACGCTCGAAGCGGTGGGCGGCTACAACCTGCTGCGCACCGACCGCAGCGGCTGGATCCAGGTCACGACGGATGGGGCCACTATGCAGGTCGAGGCCGAGCGGGAATCCGCGGGTCAATGACCAAATAATTGATCGCGATTACGCGTTGCTCAAGAGACTTCTATCGTCAGCGTCGTCGTACCAACCTTAAAGACACATGTTTGGACAGTGAATCAAAATCTCCCGAGAGTCTCGGGAGATTTTCTTTAACGTTCGTTAACATTCAAGTTGAACTTATCCACATCTTGAAAACTCTGTGGATAGTTATTGCAACCACAGGATACGCAGCCAATGCGGCCAAACTTCGACATTGACCTGTCCATTGGCATCAACAGGAATCGGGACTCCGTCATCCAACAGGTCAATCAACTGTCCTCGACCTTCGGGTAGATTTAACAAAACGGACGTTTTCTCCGCAGAAGTGTTTACCACCACCACGACCCGCTCCGCTGCGCTGTGGCGCATGAAAGCAACTTGCTCTGCCTTTACCAGCAGCGGATGATACTCTCCGTGACGGAGCGTGTCAGAGGTCAGACGCACATGGGCCAGACGCGTAATGGCAGCAGATAAATTGTGCTGAGGCGCATGTTCTTTGGCGAAATCAAGTTCGAGCGTGGGCCGCAGCAAATGGTCGTCGGCGTCAGTGCGTGTTCCTGTGAGTCCGAACTCACTCCCATAATAAATCGATGGCACGCCTGGCATGGTGAATAACAATCCATACAACGGATAGAGATGCGCAGGTTCGGTCAGGTTGCTGGCCACGCGGTTGACATCGTGGTTGTCGGCAAAATTGTACAAAGGCAGGCCGCGGTATATACCCTGCCCGCCAAACTGACGGTTGAGCGCATACGCGATCTCGAAGTAATTTTTGTCCACATGACTGGAGTACAGCCCTTTGTAGCACTCGTAATTGGTGACTGAGTCCAGCATCTCCTTGTTGGCCCACTGGGTGTAGTCGCCATGCACTACTTCTCCCATCAACCAGAAATCAGGATGCAGGTTTTTACTAAAGCTGGAAAGCTGTTGCATGAATCCGCGATCCACGACATCGGCAGCATCCAGGCGCAAACCGTCGATGTCGAATTCGCGGATCCACATCTCCACCGCTTGCAGCAGGTGGGATGTCACGTTCGGGTTATGCAGATTCAACTTGACCAGGCTATGATGTCCGCTCCAGCCTTCGTAGGTGAAATGGTCATTGTACGGACTGCGTCCGTCGAACGAGAGACCCGCGAACCAATTGCAATACACGGACGACTGTCCCTTTTCCAGCACGTCGCGAAATGCCCAGAAATCCCGTCCAACATGATTGAACACGCCGTCCAGAATGACGCGCATCCCGCGTGTATGACATTCACGGACCAAGTCTTTCAGCAGCTCATTGCTGCCCAGACGGCGGTCCACCCAAAAATAATCCGCCGTATCGTAACCATGTCGGCTGGACTCGAACAACGGGCCGAGGTACAACGCATTTGCGCCCAGACCTTGAATATGGTCCAGCCACCCGAAGATTTTCCCCAGCCGCGGCTCGGCGGGTGAGTGGAAATCGTTCGAGGCGGGCGCGCCGCAAAACCCGAGCGGATAGATGTGATAGAAGATCGAATCAAAAGCCCAGTGTGTCATAGAGTCTCCAATCTGTATACCATTCGGTATATTCAAAAGTTAAAAAAATAAGCCTGAACCGAATCACGAGAAGATGCCGTGCATGAACTGGTGAACCGCCTTATAGACCAGCTCGTCATCCATGCTGGCGTACCCATTGAGGCTCAGGCTGACGTAGGTGTTGATCATGCCGAGGAAAGTGGCGGCGTACATGCGGTGACGTCCCTTCATGTTGCCGTGGTCGTTTGCAGCCTGCAGGAACAGGTCTTCGAGTAATTGCTGCTGCTTCTGGTTGATCTCGGCCACCGCCTTGAAAGGGATGCTATCCACAGGGGCAAACCACATCGAAAGCTGCAAACGATAGTACAACCTGTGTTTGTCTGCAAAGTTGAAATAGGCCAGCACAACACGGTTGAGCGTCAGCGGCAGGTCGTGCTGATACGTCGCGGCTTCGCGCACAGCCTGATACAAAGACTCAAAATGGGTCTCCAGCAACGCCGTGAGCAGTCCCTCCTTGCTGCCGAAATAGTGATACAGCGTGGGCTTGGTGATACCCGCCGCATCCACGATTTCCTGTGTGCCGACGGCGTCATAGCCGCGTGTGGCAAATAGTTTCAAGGCACTCGAAAGGATTTTTGCTCGGTTATCCATGCGTCCTTAGTATACCGATTGGTATACAAATCGTCAAGCCCGATTTCAACCGTTTCAGCGAATTGTCTTTATAATGACCTCATGATTCATTCTTTAACAGTCGCCATTATCGGCGGCGGACCTGCGGGCCTGATGGCCGCCGAAGTGCTCAGCCAGAACAACGTCCATGTGGATGTGTACGACTCGATGTCTTCGCTTGGACGCAAGTTTCTCATGGCGGGTAAGAGCGGACTCAACCTGACGCATTCCGAGCCCTTCGAACGATTCGTTCAACGCTATAGCGCTCCCGAGGTTGCGACCTGGCTCAAGGATTTCACGCCTGATGAGTTGATCGTCTGGGCAAAGGAACTTGGCATCGAAACCTTTGTCGGCACCTCGGGACGGGTCTTCCCTGTCGGCATGAAGGCCAGTCCCCTGTTGCGCGCCTGGTTGAAGCGGCTCGATCAAAGCGGCGTGACCGTCCATCTGCGTCACAAGTGGCTGGGCTGGGATTCGTCTGGCGCGTTGCGCTTCGAGACTCCCGAAGGCGCGCGCCTCGTCCGCCCTGATGCGACCATCCTCGCGCTGGGCGGTGGCAGTTGGGCACGCCTCGGCTCGACGGGCGAATGGGTCGATGGCCTGAGGCAGGCCGGGGCGGAGGTGCGGGATCTGCGTCCTGCGAACTGCGGCTTCGACGTGGCCTGGTCCGAACATTTTCGAACACGCTTCGAGGGTCAACCCATCAAGTCGGTCGTCCTCTCATTTGGGGATTTTCAACAGCAGGGAGAATTTATCATCACCAAGGAAGGCGTGGAAGGTAGCCTGATCTACGCCGCCTCGGCGCGGCTGCGTGACGAGATCGAGGCCCACGGCCGCGCTGTCCTGTTCCTGGACCTTGCGCCGGGGTCCACGCAGGAG
Organism: uncultured Anaerolineales bacterium; assembly: GCA_937928015.1. Lineage (GTDB taxonomy): Bacteria > Chloroflexota > Anaerolineae > Anaerolineales > Villigracilaceae > JACPVF01. Next base: position 20,875 of record CALFXA010000238.1, read on the forward strand.
AAATTGACTGCGTCCCTGGCCAAGCCGCGCGGATCGCGCTCGATGTCGAGTCACATCGAGCGGACAGTTGGACTCAAAGGCGTGAAGGTTGGCCTGCTGCATGAATTCGTTGCGAAGGAAGATTTCAACGATCCCGCCAAACTGGCAGCGGCCATCAAACATTTGCCCGTGCCGTTGCTCCGTCCGCGTCCGTTGGATGAAGCCATCAGCAGCGCCGGCGGCGTGACGTTCGAGTCGGTGGATGAGTATCTGATGTTGAAGGCGATGCCCGGTGTATTCTGCGCCGGCGAGATGCTCGATTGGGAGGCCCCGACTGGCGGGTACCTGCTCACCGCCTGCTTCGCCAGCGGGCGGGTTGCGGCGCGTGGTGTGTTGGGATGGTTGGATAATCCTCACCGCAAAGAAGTTTAGATTTCTTCGCGATTCAAAATGGAGTTCGCATGAGTTACCTTCTTCTCGAAGGTGGAGCGGAATTCGGCGGGCGCATGTCCGAGCCCGACCTGCGCGCCATTGAGTTGGCGGGCGGATTCGACGCGCCCATTCGCATCCTGCCGATGGCTGCCGCGCCGGATAACAATCATGTCCGCGCGGGGAACAACGGGGTACGATGGTTTCGGTCGTTGGGCGCAAAGGATGTGGAGGTAACCTACGCAATCGATAAAACCAGCGCGAATGACGAGTCTATTGCCGCGAAGATTCGCTCTGCGAGGTTGATCTATCTGCTCGGCGGCTTCCCGCGTTACACGGCTGAGACTTTGATGGACAGCCTGGTGTGGAAGTCTGCGCTGGAGGCGCATCGAAACGGCGCTGTCCTGGCGGGGTCGAGTGCGGGCGCGATGGTGATGTGTGAATATTATTACGACCCGTATGAAGAGAAACTCCTCGGCGGACTGAACCTGATTCCCAATACCTGCGTCCTGCCGCATCATGACACCTTCGGTCGGCGCTGGGCATCGACGCTGATGGAGCAGATTCCCACTGCCACGCTGATTGGCATTGATGAAGGGACAGGGACGCTCTTCGACGGGCATGGCTGGACGATTCACGGGCGGGGGCAGGTCACACTGTATCGCGGCGGGCAGGCCGAGGTCCAGATAAAAAGCGGGACTTTCTTCCTATAATGTTGATCCTGTCTTGTGTCATAATGGGGTAATCCTATGTTTGATAGAACGTAACTCTTTATGCAACTTCAGTTCCACCCTTATGCCATACCACTCCTAATCTCCGCCCTGGCCTCGGGGGTGGCGGCGGTTGCCGCCTGGCAGAAACGGCGACCCCAAGGAGCATCGGCACTGGCGTTTAGCCTGGGGGTGTTCACCTTCTGGGCAATCTGTTATGCGTTGGTCTGGCTCAATGTGGACCGTGATGCACAGATATTTTGGCTGAAGGTCATGTACCTGGGCGTACTCCTGACGCCCTTCAGTTTCTTTTTTCTCGTCCTGCGTATCACCGAACGCGGACATTTCATTACCCGCCTGTCGATGGCCTTGATGCTGGTCGAGCCGTTGATCCTGTTGATCATCATCTGGACCAACGACTCGCATCATTGGTTTCTGCGTTCCTCCATTCATTACACGACGGGAGGCTACACTTATTTCCATTGGACACGTGGCCCCGCGTATTGGTTCAATGTGGTGTATGCCTACGGATTCTTGCTGTTCAGCACCATCCTCCTGATCCGCAGTTTGTTCCACGGCGGACCATTGTTCCGCTCGCAGGCAGGAGCCTTTCTGGTCGGGACCAGCATCCCCTGGCTGATCAGCATTCTCAACCAGTTTCATTTCAGCCCTTTGCGTGACCTCGACCTGACTCCTGTGGCCTTTGCCATTTCGGGGCTGGTCTTTTATTATGCCATCTTCCACCTCGGCATGTTCGATCTCCTGCCCGTGGCGCGCAGCTTGTTGGTGGAACACATGAATGACGGCCTGATCGTGGCAGACGCATCCCTGCGTATCCTCGACATGAATCCTGCGGCAGAAAAGCTCCTGTATTTGAATGCCCGTGATGTGATCGGCAAACACGGACTGGAGGTCTTTCCCGAGTGGCGTGACCTGGCTGTCCGATTGAAAGACCTCACACGCGAATTTCGCGGCGAGGTGCCGAGTCAACGGTTGGATGGGGTTTATTTCGACATCAGCATCACGCCGCTCAAGAACCGTTCCGACTCGTCGGGATTCCTCATCCTCTTTCGCGACATCAGCGAACGCTGGAACGCCGAACAGAAACTGCGCCAGACCAACCAGGAATTGCGCGTCCGTCTCGATGACATCCAGCGCCTGCAGAAGAAACTCCGCAAGCAGGCCACCCGCGATCCGCTCACGGATTTGTACAACCGCCGTTATCTGGAGGATGCTCTCGAACAGGAATTGGCCCGCGCCGAGCGGCAGGGGTACCCGGTCTCGATCATCATGATGGATGCAGATAAATTCAAGCGGATCAACGACCGCTACGGCCATAAAGCCGGCGACCGCGCCCTACAATCGCTGGCGAAATTGATTAAACGGTGTACTCGCCGCAGCGACATCCCATGCCGTTACGGCGGTGAGGAGTTCGTCATCGTACTGCCCAACACCACGCTCGAAGTGGCCTTCGAGCGTGGAGAACAAATTCGGGCGGATTTCCTGGCGGAGGAATTGTTCGGCCCGGGAACGGCGGGACAGACGTCCCTATCCATCGGCCTGGCCTATTACCCGGCGCACGGCCTGCGCGGGGAGGATGTGTTGGATGCCGCCGATCAGGCCATGTACCGGGCCAAATCCCGGGGCGGAAACTGCGTGCTGGTGCACGAGACTCCGCTCAAAAAATCGGGGCAACCTAAAAGAAAGCCGCAATCAAGCCCCAATTCACATACAGATCATAAACCCCGATCCCGACCAAAAGCAGACCACTGACGAGGTTGATGGCCCGGGCGTGCAGGGCAAATTGACGGGTGATCCAACGCTGCGCTGCACCCGAGAAAAAGGACAGGGCCAGCAGCGGCAGGCCAAATCCCAGCCCGAACCAAAAGAAGATGGTGAGTTTGCTCAAGGCTTCCGCTGCCGTCAGCGAGAGAGCGAAAATGCTGACCACCAGCGGACCTGAGCATGGCAGGGCAATCGGTCCATACAGCAATCCGTAGAGGAAGGCGTTGACAAATGGATGCGAGAGCATGGGCACCTGCACCTGCGGCAATTGTTTGAACGGGTTGACGTCGAACAGTAGCAACGCGCCCAACAGGATGATAAGCAGGTCGGCGAGTGGAATGACGACCGAGAGCGCCCGCCCCACCGAAATGGACAGCAGAGCGATGATCCCGCCGAGTGCCAACATCATAGTCAGTACGCCCGCCAGCACAAAGAAGCCAAGTAGGTAGCGGCCGGGCTTGTTTTGCAGGCCTGCCTGTCCGCCGCTGAGATAAGCCAGGAACCCGGGGTATAACGGCAACACGCATGGGCTGGTGGTGGCCAGTAATCCGAGAGAGAGGGAAGTGAGGATGGTTTCCATATTTCGATCCAGGCCCTAAAGGTTTCATACCCTTTAGGGCCTTGGGATTTATTTACATGCCTTCATCCAGGTACGGTTGGATGGCCTTCATCAGGTCATCGGCGCTCTTGATGCCGAAGGGCAACGCATGCGCCGCGCCGTGACGGTCGATGATCACGATGGGAGTGGAGGGCGGGTTGAGGAACTGGTCACCGTATTGGGCGGCGATGTCGCGCGCCACGTCTGCCGAGGCCACGGCGTAGTACCAGTCGAAGTTATTGTCCGCCGCGTACCCCTTGAGTTGGTCGGCATTTTCGTTCAGGTCGATATCCAGACCCACGCTGACGAAGTCGTCGCGCATGCCAAGCATCTCATGCAGCGCCTTGACCTGTCCCTGTTGCTTGAGACAGTTGGAACACCAAACCGCCATCGTCTCGACCAGTACCACCTTGCCTTTGAAGTCGTTGATCGTGAACGCTTCACCCGTGTGGACATTCGTCAGCGTTGCGCTGAACCAGGCAGGAGCCTCCATCATTGCGTCATCGGAGGATGAGTCCATCATGGCGTCGGGCGTGGGGGTGTCGTGCATCATCATGGCATCAGGGGTAGGAGTCTCATGCATCATCATCGAATCAGGCGTGGCCGTCTCGTGCATCATCATGGGGTCTTCCGTGGGTTGATCCATCATGATTTCTGCAGTCGGCTTGTCCATCATCGCTTCGGGCGTGGAGGGTGCGCCGCAGGCAGCCAGCGTCAGGCTGAGGCCGAGCAGCAGGGAAAACAGGATATTTCGGGATTTCATTAGGTCGTCTCCTTTGTGAGTTGATGGTCGGCATGATAGCAAGCCCATCTTAAGAAAATCCTGCCGAATGCTTACGAAACTCTGAAGCACAATCGATGACCGTAAGAAATCCTTAATAACTTCGCGGGGACATTCAGGTATCATTGAAGCGATGAACGAGAAACGCATCCTGATCGTGGAAGATGAACCCAGCATCGCCGAGGTGGTGGGACTATACCTGCAGCGGGCGGGATACAGCATCCAGACCGCCGCCGACGGGAAACAGGCCATGACTCTCCTCGAGCGCGGAATCCCCGACCTGGTGGTGATGGATCTTATGCTACCCGAGATCGATGGCCTGTCGCTGACCCGCTGGCTGCGCGAACGCTCCGATGTGCCGGTCATCATGTTGACGGCGCGCCGCGAGGAGATTGACCGCATCGCGGGCCTCGAAATGGGCGCGGACGATTACGTCATCAAACCGTTCAGCCCGCAGGAATTGGTCAGCCGTGTGCGGGCGGTGTTGCGCCGCACGAAACGGGAGCAGGCCGAGGTCGAGGCGGAGCGCGCTCTTGAATTCGAAGGGCTGCTCATCGATCCCCGTAGCCGCACGGTCACGGTGACAGGGTCGCCCGTCGAGTTGACCGCCAAGGAGTTTGACATGCTCTACCTGCTGGCGCGGCATCCACGCCAGGTGTTCACGCGCGAGCAATTACTCGAACGCGTGTGGGGCGGCGCGGAATATATCGATGCGGGCACGGTCACGGTGCATGTCCGCCGCCTGCGCGAAAAAATCGAAAGCGATCCATCCAAGCCTGTGCGCCTGTTGACCGTGTGGGGCGTGGGCTATAAGTTCGAACCATGAAACCTTCCTCCCTCCCCATCCGATTTGCCCTTGGCATTTTGCTGATCGTGGCCGTGTCATTGGTTATTTTCAAGATGATGATGGCCCCGCCGCTAGTCGAATTAGGCCTGATGGCGCTCTTTCTGGGCATCACCGCGCTGGCTTCGGCGCTGGCGGGCTACGGCGCCTACCGCCTCGGCTGGCTGACTCGTTCCTCGTCCATGCGCTGGACCCTGTTGGGTGGATATGCCCTGTCCAGCCTGCTGACCTTCTTCAACGTTTGGTTCTCGGCGCAGATGATGTTTGCCAGTCAGCATGACCTGCTGCTGGCCATTGTGCTGTTGATCTTCGCGGGCGGCATGGCGATGGCGTTGGGATACTTCCTCTCGACCACCATTACCGAGCGCGTACACTTGTTGAAGGAAGCCGCCGAACGACTGGCCGACGGGCAGCTCGATACGCGCGTCCCCGTCAACGGGCGCGACGAGGTGGCGGCCCTGGCCGAGGCCTTCAACCAAATGGCGGCCCGCCTCGAAGCCGCCGACCAGAAGCAGCGTGAACTCGAACGCCTGCGCGCCGACCTGATCGCCTGGGTGGGACATGATCTGCAAACGCCGCTGGCCTCGATCCGCGCCATTTTGGAGGCCCTGGCCGACGGCGTGGTGGATGAACCGCAAACCGTCCGCCGCTACTTGCAGACCGCCCAGCGCGATGTGCGCGCCCTCTCTGCGCTGATCGATGACCTATTCCAGATGGCCCAGCTCGATGCAGGCGGCCTGCCGCTCGATCGCACCGAATCGTCTCTGACCGATTTGATCTCCGACACACTCGAATCGTTCTCGGCATTAGCGGCGCAGCAATCCGTGGGCCTGGCGGGGGATGCCGACCCGAACATCGATCCCGTGTTCATGGATACACAGCGCATTGGACGCGTGCTCAACAACTTGGTTGGCAACGCACTGCGGCACACGCCGGCCGGTGGACAGGTGACGATCACGGCACGGCGAACAGGCTCAGGCGTCGAAATCTGTGTGAGCGATACGGGCGAAGGCATCCGTCCCGAGGACCTTCCACATCTCTTCGAGCGGTTCTATCGCGGCGAGAAATCACGCAGCCGACGGTCGGGAGGGGCGGGCCTGGGGCTGGCCATCGCGCGCGGCATCGTCGAAGCGCACGGCGGGAGCATGCGCGTCGTCAGCGAGCCGGGCCAGGGCGCCGCGTTCTCCTTCACCCTTCCTTAACCAACTTCTCAGTCTTTCGTAATTCTTTCGTAAGGAAGATTCCTTACAATCGTTCCATCAAGGAGACGAACCGATGAGACGATTGCTGCCTGGCTTCCTCCTGCTCGTGCTGACGGGATGCTCCGTCATCGCGAGCCCGATTACTCCCTCTTCCCTCTCGGACCTTGGGCCGGCTCCCGAGTTGACCAGCGACACCTGGCTGAACGTCGATGCTCCGTTGCGGCTGGCCGACCTGCGCGGCAAGGTGGTGCTGCTCGACATGTGGACCTTCGGCTGTATCAATTGTCAGCATGTGATTCCCTCGTTGAAGGAATGGCACAGCAAGTATAAGGACCAAGGCTTGGTCGTGATCGGTAACCACTACCCTGAGTTCGACTACGAAGCCGACCTCGACAATTTGAAAGCGGCCATTGCACGTGAAGACATCGAGTATGCTGTGGCGCAGGATAACAACGGCGATACCTGGCGGGCTTATCGTAACCGCTACTGGCCCACCCTGTATCTGATCGACAAACAAGGCCGCATCCGTTACATTCACATCGGCGAAGGTTCCTACCCAGAGACTGAAGCGGCCATTCAGGCCTTACTGTCAGAAAACGAATAGAGGTTGATTATGGAAAACAAATACAAATCCGTTCCCGTTCTCCCCTCCGAGATCACCCCCAAGTCGCTGTACCTCTCGCGGCGTGACTTCATCAAAGCTGCGGGACTGGCGGCCGGCTCGGCTCTGTTGGCGGCCTGCGCCCCGCAGGTGACCGCCACCTCGTCGGCGCCCGCACCCCAGGCAGACGGTCAGACCGATGAATTGGGCGGCACTGTCAACACCTTCGAGGACATCACCAACTACAACAACTACTACGAGTTCACCACCGACAAGCAGGGTGTCGCGCCCATGTCACAGGAGTTTAAATCCAGCCCGTGGACCGTGGAGGTGAGTGGACTGGTCAACAAGCCCAAGACCTACGGCATCGAAGACCTGCTCAAGAAGTTCACGCAGGAGGAGCGCATCTACCGGCTGCGCTGTGTGGAGGCCTGGAGCATGGTCATCCCGTGGACAGGCTTTACCCTGGCTAGTTTGCTCAAGGAGGTCGAGCCGACCTCCGACGCGAAGTTCGTCCGCTTCGAGACGATCTATCGTCCCGACGAGATGCCCGGACAGAAATCAGGTTTCTACCCCTGGCCCTATCAGGAAGGCCTGCGCCTCGACGAGGCCATGAATGATCTGACCCTTCTCGCCACAGGCCTGTATGGGGAGCCGATGCCCAACCCGAACGGCGCGCCCATCCGATTGGTGGTGCCGTGGAAATACGGTTTCAAGTCGATCAAATCCATCATCAAGATCGAGCTGGTCGCCGAGCAGCCATCCACTTTTTGGAATGACCTGGCGGCCAACGAATATGGTTTCTACTCCAACGTCAATCCCGCCCGTTCGCACCCGCGCTGGTCGCAGACCACGGAACGCCGCATTGGCGAGTTCTCCCGCCGCGCCACCCTGCCTTTCAACGGCTATGGCGAGCAGGTCGCGCACCTGTACGACGGCATGGACTTGATGGTGGATTATTAGTTGAGTGTGGGCACGGCGAGCAGATGGTTCAAGCAGAAGCTGTGCCCCAATCAGTCATCATGAAAAACTTTTTTCAACGTTACACCCCGCTCCAGATCATCATGCACATCGGCGCATGGTTTCCCCTTGCACGCCTTGTCTTCGATTTTCTGACGGATAACCTGACGGCCAATCCCATCCAGGCCATGGAACAACGCACGGGGCGCGCCGCCGTCACCTTACTGCTGCTCTCGCTGGCCTGCACACCGATGAATACCCTCTTCGGTTGGAAGGAACCGCTCAAGCGCCGTCGCGCCCTGGGGCTGTACGCCTTCTTGTACGCCACCGTCCATGTCCTGATCTTCCTCGATCTGGATTTTGGCCTGGCCTGGAGTCTTATCATCCAGACCGTGTTCCAAAAGCCCTATATCATCGTTGGCATGACGGCCTTCCTGCTGCTCATCCCGTTGGCCGTCACCTCGTTCGATGTGTGGAAAATCCGCCTGAAGAAGAACTGGAAGCGCCTGCATCAGGTCGTTTACTTTATCGCCCCACTGGTGATCCTGCATTATGGCTGGAGCAAGAAAGGCACCTTCCTCGCTTTGCAGGGCGACATCGTCCGCCCGCTGGTGTATGGACTGGTTCTCCTGCTCCTGTTGATCTTCCGCCTGCCGCCCGTCCGCCGCGCTCTGGCTTCGCTGCGGGACCGACTCCTGCTCCCGTTGCTCAGGCCGAAGTCCCAGCCCAAGCCTACTTCCGAGTAAACAATCAGCGCGAGACATTGTCTCGCGCTTCATTTTTTTCTCCTGAAATAAGGATGAATCACACATAGCCGGTATGACCTGCACGGCATAAAATGAAGTTAATCATTTTTTGGAGGTCATCATGGTTAGAATCATCGCGGACACCACCTGCGGCCTGCCGCGCCAGATGCTTGTCGAACGCGGGATCCCGCTCATCCCCCAGATCGTGGTCTTTGGAGACGATACCTACCACGACGACACCGAACTCGGCACCGCCGCCTTCCTTGAAAAACTCAAGGCCTCGGCTTCCCTGCCCAAGACCTCGGCCCCCGAGCCGACGCTGTATCATCCCATCTTTCGCCAGGCCGCGGAAAAGGGTGAGTCCATCGTGGTGGTTGCGCCGACGGCTAAAGCCAGCGGCACCGTCCGCTCGGCGCAGACTGCCGCCCAGGATTTTCCAGATGTCGATGTCCACATCGTGGATACGCAGACCATTTCCTGCAACCTCGGCTCGCTGGTCCTGGTGGCTGACGATATGGCAAAGGCGGGCAAGTCCGCTGACGAGATCGTGGCGAAGCTGAATGATCTGATTCCCCGTGGACGCCTGTATTTTTTGGTGGATACGCTCGAATATCTGGCCAAGGGCGGACGCATCGGCGGCGCGAAGAAATTGCTGGCCGAGCTGCTTGAGATCAAACCCATCCTGCAGGTCAAGAACGGACAGGTCGAACCCTTCGAGCAGCAGCGCACCAAGAAGCGCGCCACGGCCCGCCTGATCGAGGTGGCTGTCGAACAGTGCAAGGGCGGCGCGGACTCTCACCTGTGTCTGCTCCAAGTCCGCGCAGAGGAGGAGGCGCGGGCGCTGGCGGCCGAGTTGAAGACCCGCATCCCCGTTCAGGAAATCCCCATTTACGAGCTGCCGCCTGCCATCGTGGTCCACTCCGGGCCCGGAGCGCTGGGGGTGGGCTTCTTCGTCTAATGGTATAATTTCGCCGCTAATTTTCAAAATTCCCACGCTTGTGGCGCAAGGAGATTGTCATGTCTGGTCATTCAAAGTGGTCCACCATTAAACGCAAGAAAGGCGTAGCCGACGCCAAGCGCGGCGCGGTCTTCACGCGTCTGTCGCGCGAAATCGTCATGGCAGCCCGCTCGGGCGGCAGCGATATCGAGTCCAACTTCCGCCTGCGCCTGGCCGTGGATAAGGCCCGTGCCGAGAACATGCCGAAGGATAACATCGAGCGCGCCATCCGCCGCGGCGCGGGTGAGGACAAGGACAGCGCCGCGTTCGAGGAGATCACCCTCGAAGGCTACGGTCCGCATGGCTCGGCCATGATGGTATCCTGCGTCACCGATAACCGCAATCGCACCGTCGCCGACCTGCGTCACGCCTTCAGCAAGGCAGGCGGCAATATGGCCGAGGCGGGCGCGGTGGGCTGGCAATTCGACCGCAAGTCGTACTTCGCCTTCCCCACCAGCATGTTGGGCTTCGACAAGGCCTTCGAACTGGGCGTGGAAGCAGGCGCCGACGATGTGGTCGACGGCGGCGATGTCATCGAAATTTACGGACCCGTCGAGGCCTTCAAGACCATCGCCGACGCGCTGCATCACGCGCATGTCCAACCTGATGAAGCGGGCCTGCGCATGATTGCCAAGCAGGAGGTCGAGCTCAATGTCGATGGCACGCTCTCGGTCCTCAAGATGATCGAGACCATCGAAGAACTCGACGACGTGCAGGACGTGTTCCACAACGTCAAGGTCTCCGAAGAAGCCCTGGCCGCGCTGGAAGCCGAGTAATGTGTAAACCAGACCTCGGAGGCTTTAAAAGCCTCCGAGGTCTCTCTTTTTAAGCCCATGACCCTCGCCCTCGGAATTGACCCTGGCACCGCCACGACCGGCTTTGGCCTCGTCCGCCTCGAACGCGACGGGAGCCTGGCCGCCGTTAAATACGGCGTGATCCTCACCCCCAAGGATGCCTCCGCCCCCGCCCGCCTGGAGATGCTCTACGACCAGTTGCGCGACCTGCTGACTCAATATCACCCCGACACAGCCGCCGTGGAAAAGTTATTCTTCCAGCGTAACGTAAGCACCGCCATCGCGGTTGGACAGGCACGCGGCGTGGTCATGCTGGCCCTGCAACAGGCGCACATCGAGCCCTTTGAGTACACCCCGAACGAGGTCAAGCAAGCCGTGGCGGGTTACGGCTCCGCAGATAAACGCCAGGTCCAGGACATGGTCCGCGCCCTGCTGCAACTGGACTCCATCCCCAAACCCGACGACGCCGCCGATGCGCTGGCCATCGCCATCACGCATTTGAATACGAAGAGATATTAAACACGAAGGATACCAAGGACACAGAGGAAAACCATTGTGCCCTTCGTGTCCTTCGTGTTTAAAAGGTAAAATAGCCCCATGATAGCAACCCTGCGTGGCGAAATTACTCAGATCGAAGATACCGCCCTTATCATTGAAGTCGGCGGGGTGGGCATGCGCGTCTTTGCCCCCGCGCCATTGCGGGCCAGGTTCAAGGTGGGCGAGGTGGCATTCATCTATACCCATCTCGTCGTGCGCGAGGATGCGCTGACCCTGTACGGGTTCGAATCCCAGGCGGACCGCGACCTGTTCAACCTGTTGCTCGGTGTGGACGGCGTCGGCCCCAAGGTGGCGCTCTCCGTACTTTCCACGCTGACGCTGGACGCCGTGCAACGTGCCATCTTCGCCGAGGAAGCCGACCTGCTGAGCCGCGTCCCAGGCGTGGGCAAGAAGACCGCCCAGAAGATCGCCCTGCACCTCAAGGACAAACTCAAGCCGAGCGACGCGCTGGCCCACGTCGCTGCGATGACCGACTTCGACAGCGAGGTCCTCGCTGCCCTGACCGCCCTGGGCTATTCGGTGGTTGAAGCGCAGGCCGCCATCCAGTCTCTGCCCAAAGACGCGCCCACCGACGTGGAAGAACGTCTGCGCATGGCGCTAGGCTATTTCCAGTAACGTATGCTCACCAAACTTAGTCGTTCTCGCTGGACCGAGGTCGTCTTGCTGGTCCTGGTCAATGTGCTTGTATATCTGCCAAGCGTGTTGCGCCTGGGTTATTATCGCGATGAATGGTATTTTCTCTACGATGGCGTGATCGGTGGGCGTGGCATCTTCTGGGACATGTTCCTCAGTGACCGTCCCGCGCGCGGATTGTTCTTCGAAGCGCTCTTTTCCCTGACCCATTTCAATCCACTGACCAATCAACTGCTTACGTTGCTGTGGCGCGTACTGGGCAGTCTGTGCGTCTTCTGGCTAATCAAATTGATTTGGCCTACGCAACGCCGCGCCGCATGGATCGCGGCTGTTCTGTTTGGCACGTTCCCCGGTTTTCTGTGGTGGGTGGCGGGCATTGAATATCAGCCCATCGTGTTGAGCGCCTCGCTGATGGTGCTTTCGTTCGCGCTGACGGTCAAGGCATTTCAAACTCAACCTCTCACTTCGCGCATCGCGTTTACAGCGGGCGCGATCTTCACAGGCTGGCTGTATGTGGCGTTGGTCGAATACGCTACAGGCATGGAACTGTTCCGCCTGGCGCTGATCTTTGTGTTGGTTGCGCGGCGGAATCCCGTATCCACATTTTGGACGAAGGCACGTGAAACGTTGCGTGTCTGGTGGATCAACGTCATCATTCCTGCTGGATTTTTGTTCTGGCGTCTTTTCATCTTTAATAATGAACGCAAGGCCACAGACTTGGGCGAGCAGGTCGGCAACCTGTTCGGTGATCCGTTACACGTCGGTGCGGATTGGCTGCTCAATTTTATTCGTAGCGCGCTCAATGTGACGGTGGCGGCCTGGGTCGCGCCGTTTCAACAAAATTTCTACAGCAACCCATTGAAGGAAATGGTCATCGCCATCGTGGTGGCGGCTGGGGTGCTGATTCTCTTTTGGGTGGCGAATCAGGCTGTGGCGTCGAAGGAATCGCCTTCCCCCGAATCCAATTGGCGCGGTGAGATGCTCCTGCTCGGGCTGGTGGGCTTGGGGGCAGGCATCCTGCCTGTGGTGGTGGTTAATCGCTACATCGTGTTCGATGCGTATTCGCATTATTCACTACCCGCTTCACTGGGTGGTGTTCTACTGGTGACGGTCTTTGCATTATGGATTAACTCCGAGCGGGCGCGGACTGTATTCCTCTCGTTGCTGCTGACGCTGACGACGCTTTCGCAGGTGGGGTTGGGCAGCAAGGCGTTGGCCGAGGAACAGAAGATCAACGAGTTTTGGTGGCAGTTCAGTTGGCGCGTGCCCGCGCTCAAGGCGGGGACGATGCTGGCGGTGAACTATCCGCAGATCGAATACACCGAAGATTACGAGACCGTCTCGGGCCCTGCCAATTTGATCTATTTCCCTACGCCGACGAATGCCTCGCCCGTGGTTTATCCCGTCACCGCCATGTCGCTGACGGATAACGATCTGCTCGACACCTACGTGGGCAGGCTCTCGATGGAGCGCACGATCCGCAGTCATACATTCACCATCGACTACGGCAACGCGCTGGTCATCAGCCAGCCCGACCCAAGTGCCTGCGTCCATGTCTTGGATGCGCGCTGGCCAGACCTCTCCGCTGCGGACAAGAGCGCGTTCCTTCTGATTGCACCGAAAACGAAGATCGAGAATGTCATGACCGATGCTGAGCCTGCCCAGGTTCCAGAAAGAATCTTCGGCGCGGAACCCACACACGATTGGTGTTACTACTATCAAAAAGCGGACCTGGCCCGTCAGGTGGAGGACTGGCAGGCCATCGCCAACCTCAATCAGCAAGCCGCCAGCCTGGGGCTGCATCCCAACGACCAGATCGAGTGGATGCCTTTCCTGCAGGCTGCTGCCGTCCTCGGCGACGAGAAACAAGTCAAACAAATTTCTACGCGCATCAACTCCGTTACATTCTACAAACAACAGGCCTGTCAGAATCTGCGCGCGATGAGAGGCTATGGATATCCGCTCGCGCCCGGGATGGATAAACTGGTGGGTGAATTGTTCTGCGGCGGAAAGTGAACCGATAAACGTCCCTTGACGGTTTTTCTCTTTTGTTTGATAATAATGAATATATGAGCAAGTATTCATATATTATGAAATAAATTGACATGCCCAATCAAACCGAATTTATCCGCCTGGCAGAACTCTTCGACGCGTTGAGCGACCCCACCCGCCTGCGTATCATCTCCACGTTGATGGAGGGCGAACACAGCGTTGGTGAGATTGCAGTGTTGGTCGAGCTGTCCGAGTCGGCGGTCTCGCATCAGTTGCGCGGATTGCGTCACATGCACCTCGTGCGTGCGCGCAAGGCGGGACGGCAAGTGTTCTACAGCCTCGACGACGATCATATCGCGCGGTTATATCAGCTTGGGCTGGATCATGTTGTACATGGATGACTCAATGACCCATTCCCACTCTCACGCACATTCTCATTTTGGTGATGTCGCCAAACAGACGACGGGACGCCTGGTCCTGTCCCTCGGCCTGACCCTGGGTTTTGTGTTCTTCGAGGCTGCGGCAGGATTCTTCTCGAACAGCCTGGCCCTGTTGACCGATGCCGCCCACAACCTGACTGATGTCATCGCGCTCGGCCTGAGTTGGTTCGCCATCCGCCTGACGGCCCAGCCCGCCAATGCGCGCCAGACCTATGGCTATCATCGCGCGGGCATCCTGGTCGCGCTGGTCAATGCCAGCACGCTGGTGGTAATTGCCATCGGCATCTTCGTCGAGGCGTATCATCGGTTCATGTCGCCCACCGAGGTCAAGGCGGGGATCCTGATCGGCGTCGGCGCGGTGGCCTTCGTCATCAACCTGGTTACGGCTTTGCTGGTGAAACAAGGCAGCGAACATGACCTCAACCTGCGCTCGGCTTTCCTGCACCTGATGGGTGATGTATTGTCCACGCTGGGAGCGGTGCTGGCGGGTGTCGTCATCTACTTCACGGGCTGGGACTGGCTCGACCCGTTGGTCAGCGTGCTGATTGGCGGGATGATCTTGTGGGGGGCATGGGGCATCCTGCGCGAGACGGTGGATATTCTGCTCGAATCCACGCCGCGTGATGTGAATGTTGACGCGATGGTGAGCGACATCAAAAAGATCGACGGCGTGTTGGGCGTCCACGACCTGCACGTGTGGAGCATCACCAGCGGCTTGCGTACCATGTCAGCGCATATCCTGACGGCGGACCTACCCATCAGCATGGGAGCGGGCATCCAGGCCCAGGTCAACGAATTGCTGGCGCACGAGTACAACATTGCCCACGCCACGCTGCAACTGGAATGCGCGAACTGTCAGCCTGAGGGTTTGTACTGCTGTATCGAAGCGGGACAGGCCCACGTCCACGAACAGATGTGACACGAGATGTCGGAAACGGAAAAAGCTTCCGACGTCTCTTTTCGACAAAACGGGGCAATTGTCATGACAATTGTCACTGAATTTGGGTGAAATGCGGGTATATAATTTTTCTGATAATTTCGCTAAGGAGAGAAACCAAATGGCATACGTAAATGTGAAGGTCCCGGAGGGCGGGGCCAAGATCAGCATCAAGGACGGCAAGCTTCAGGTCCCCGATAACCCGATCCTCCCGTTCGTCGAAGGCGATGGCACGGGCCGCGATATCTGGCGCGCTTCGGTACGCGTGTTCGATGCGGCCGTGGAAAAAGCCTACGGCGGCAAGCGCAAGATCCACTGGATGGAGGTGTACGCGGGCGAGAAGCCGTTCAAGCTCTGGCAGACCTGGCTTCCCGACGAGACCACCGAGGCCTTCAAGGAATTTCTGGTGGGCATCAAGGGCCCGCTGACCACGCCTATCGGCGGCGGCATCCGCTCCTTGAATGTGGCCCTGCGCAAACTGCTGGACCTGTACGTCTGCCAGCGCCCGGTCCGCTGGTACCAGGGCGTGCCTTCGCCTGTGAAACACCCCGAATACGTGGATATGGTCATCTTCCGCGAGAACACCGAAGACATTTACACGGGTATCGAGTTCCAGTATGGCACCGAGGACAACCAGAAATTCAAGGACCTGTTCAAGGAAGCCTTCCCCAAGGAATACGCCAAGATGCGCTTCCCCGAGACCGCGGGCATCGGCATCAAGCCCGTCTCGGTGGAAGGCACCGAACGCCTGGTGCGCGCCGCCATCCAGTGGGCGCTCGACAATAAGCGCAAGAGCGTGAACTTCGTCCACAAGGGCAACATCATGAAGTTCACCGAAGGCGCCTTCAAGGATTGGGGCTACAAGCTGGCCAAGCGCGAATTTCGCGGCCAGATCGTCACCGAACGCGAGACCTGGATCCTCGGCAACAAGGAAAAGGATCCGAACCTAAGCGTGGAAGACAACGCCAAGCAGATCGACCCGGGCTTCGACATGATGTCGCCTGCCCAACAGGCCGAGATCAAGGCCGAGGTCGAGGAAGCAATCAAGCTGTGGGACACCCACGGCGACGGCAAGTGGAAGAAGATGCTGCTGATCAAGGACTCCATCGCCGACGTGAGCCTGCAATTCACCCTGATCCGCCCGCGCGACTACGACGTGATCGCCACCCTCAACCTCAACGGCGACTACCTGTCCGACGCGCTGGCTGCACAGGTGGGCGGGATCGGCATCGCCCCGGGCGCCAACATCAACTATGAGACCGGTCACGCCATCTTCGAAGCCACCCACGGCACCGCGCCCAAGTACGCCGACCTGGACAAGGTCAACCCGGGCTCGGTCATCCTCTCCGGCGAGATGATGTTCCGCTACATGGGCTGGACCGAAGCCGCCGACCTGATCGTCAAGGGCATGGAAGGCGCCATCGCCGCCAAGACCGTGACCTACGACTTCGCCCGTCTGATGGACAATCCTACCGAGGTCAAGTGCTCGGAGTTTGGTGACGCGATCATCAAGCACATGTAATGAGTAAGAAGTAAAAAGTAACGAGTCGGGATTGTATCCCGACTCGTTTTTATTTTGGAATTTAACCTAGTTGTTGTAATCGTGCTGTGCAGTTTCTGATAATTTGCAATGAACACAGAGCATCCGTCCCGCCACTAACTAAATAGTAGGGTCAGCATGATGGGGGCAAACGATGCTTGTGTATTTGCCAGGGCCATTAACATGAGTAACAGAGTGGCAGGGACAGCTAGCACTCCGATTGTGATGAGCGCCTTATTCTTCAGGCTCCACAAGTCCTCACTGGTACGCGAAACCTTTATCAGTTTCCGCCATATGCTCATGGCGAAGATGGCGACCAAGACCAGCAAGATGCTACAGACGATTGCCTTTGGCCGCTGCCAGGAGAGCCGTTTATCCACTTCACTTTGCAAAATAGATGGTAGTTGGACACCGCCCGATTGCGCCCAAGTATCGACAGCCTGATACAGTGCAGCTTTTTGCGTGCCGTCCTGCGGCGTACCGAGGTCCGGAATAGATTGGATAAATCCCTCTTGAGGATTTAGGGCATTGCTTAGGTTTGCCGCCACGATCAAAAGCATGAACAGCGTAACGATAGTGCTTACCAGACCGAAAGAGAAATAAGTTGTTTTTTCGAATGTCCAGTTGCGAGTTGTGTTTTTGGGTATTCTCCCAAACTGTTGCCAAAGGTACACACTGAGCGTCATGAGAAGGAGCGTAAAAATGCCTCCCTCGATAAAGAGCGCGGCATGATATGTGGTGTAATCGTGCAACAGCGTATGATAGGCGGGATTGGAGAATGAGCCAGATTGTGCCAGGTGATAAAGAGTATTTTGCAGATTGTCGTTGTTCATGGTAAGTCTAAAAGTCCTTAAGATATTGCCTCTTACAGGTTGCAAGAGGCAATATCACAGATCGGTTTCAAATGACGCATTGAACTTATTTGGTTAAAATTGCCTCGGTATTGAATCCCTTTGCAAACAACCAGATTGGCATAATGATGATTTCCCAGATGGCGACAGGAACCGCCAGGATTGACCCCGGGCCGCCAGGCGTGGGATCGAGAAGCCCAAACAGACCAATGACAGCGGCGGGTAATAGCAAGGCGTACCCAATAAAACCAAAGATGGAGATGGCGCGAGGAACGAGTTTGGTTTTATAAAAGATCACGTTAAGAATGAGTCCGCCAATGCCGAGGAAAACCAACTGCAAGAGGTTCAGGAACCAGTTTTCTGCCTGTTTGAGGATCGAGCCGATGACTTGAAACTGGGCGGCATCCGCAGCCCCGGCCTGGATGAATTCGCGGCTCAACGGGATGAGCAACATGGCGAAGAAGACGCCGACGATCATCAGCAGAGACTCGAACATCCGCATGCTCACATATCCGAGCGCCATGCTTTCGCTGTGTTTCTTGAGGATTGGGTAGATCAAAAGCCCGATAAATACGATGCCGATGTCATTGATCATCCAACCGAACATCCCGCTGGTGATGGTCATGTTCTTGGGGAAAACCATTGTCAGATAATCTGACGCGTTGATGATGGGGTTAATCAGGGCGGCACCGCCGATGGCGCCGACAGCCGTGATAATCCACAGCAAGGCCAGCCATATTTCCGTTTTACGATAAGACGTATGTGAGGTCATTATTGATTGTTCCTTTTTTGGTATCAGTATTTGTCGAAAGAATTAACTACTCTATGATGAACTGAATTAATGGCTTTATTTGTTCTATTGATCACCTCTTCCTTTGT
This sequence comes from uncultured Anaerolineales bacterium, assembly GCA_937928015.1. Lineage (GTDB taxonomy): Bacteria > Chloroflexota > Anaerolineae > Anaerolineales > Villigracilaceae > JACPVF01. Next base: position 39,131 of record CALFXA010000238.1, read on the forward strand.
AGGCGCGAATGGATAGAATTTTGCCAGAGACATCAAAGGTGATAATGTCCACTACATATAATTCGTCAGCTTCATTCAAGGTGATTTTCAATTCGGCGGCGACAGTATCTCGATTTTCGTAGAGAAAAAGCGGCTCGATCACAATTGAATTGACGGCATCAAAATTATTACGTGTTTCTGCGAGGGCGCTGGATTTTCCGCGAGCTACTATATTCCAGTCGCGTAGAATAACCTCGTCATCGAACATTTCAGCAATTCCGTCAATATTTTTCTCGGCATAACATCTTAGATAAGCCAGACATAATTCTTTGTTAGACATATATTCTCCAATGCGAAGGGTGAAATACTTCTTGATTATGAGTCAGGGTTGAGCATCCTCGAGGTGATAGGAAAAGACTTCTTCCAACGGCACGCCGAAAACGTGTGCGATGCGAAAGGCCAATTCCAGCGACGGGGAATATTTGTCCTGTTCCATGGCGATGATTGTCTGGCGGGTCACGCCGACCTTTTCGGCCAGTTGCTGCTGGGTCATCTCATCGCGAAAAAAACGTAACTTCCGAATGTTGTTGCTGATTTTGCCCTTTGCCATTTCAGAATCCTCTCCGATATAGAGTCAGCCGCCAAATGTCCGCGGCGACTTGCGCAAGCAGGCCGAAGAAGATCAGGGAGCAGAACATGACCAGTGGCGGCTGACCAAAGACGAAGGTCAGCATGGATAGCGCCACCCCGATGGTGGAGAAGGTGTACGCCACGCGCGTTCCTTTCAGGTCGATGAACTGGTCGCGCTCATCCTGGATATCCTCGATGTGCGGGTCCTCGTTCGTGCGAATCTTATGAACAATGCCGCCGGCAATGTGGGCAAAGATGCTTACAAGGATGGTCCCAATGACCGCGAACACAGCCACCATTCCCCACAGCCAAAACAGATTCGTGGCGGTGAAGCGTTCGGTCTGGACCAGTTGCAGGACTTTGATCGAATAGAACCCCAGGATGAGGGCGAAGGTGGACAATGAAGCGACGATATTTTTCTCTTGAAATGACATTTTTGCCTCTTTCTTGCGTGTATAACTTATATTACCTATAGTAATATAAACTATACTAAATGTCAAGTATTTCTTACTTACAATGAGGCAATTGAAAAGGAAAAATAAAAATGCGGCCATGAACTCATGGCCGCATTTCGATCCAAAACAATGCGAAACGTGCTTCGTTCTACTTTACATCCACAAGTTCGACATCAAAAACAAGAGTGGCGTTCGGGGGGATGATTCCGCCCGCGCCGCGTTCGCCATACCCGAGGCTCGACGGGATGATGAGTTGGGCTTTGCCTCCGACCTTCATCAGGGTGATGCCTTCGTCCCAGCCTTTGATGACCTGACCGACTCCCAGCCTGAAGGTGATGGGCTCACCACGCGAGATGGAGCTGTCGAACACGCGGCCGTCCTGAAATTTACCCGTGTAATGTACGCTGACCGTCTTGCCTGCCGCGGCCTGTGCGCCCGTGCCTGCCTTCACTTCGATGTATTCAAGTCCACTAGATGTCTTCATGGTTTCTCCGTTTCAATTTTCAGATATTGTACTTGCAAAAAATACAGCCGGGATGTTGTCCCGGCTGTGGTCATCTCACGCAGTGAATTATGGTGTAGGAGTAGGCACAGGTGTCGGCGGAACGTACAACGCGGCGGCCTCCTCGGCGGTTTGCGGCATGCCATTCATGATCCAGCGGATCCAGACATCGATCACGTCTGTGGGCAGGTGCCCCTTGGGTGGCATGACGCCAATGAGTTCTTCGCCCTTCTCGTCGAGAATGGCCTGTCCCTGGATAACCTGCAACAGGTAGGAGTTCATGTCGCCTTTGACCAGGTTCTTGTCCGCCTGGTCGCCGGTGGTGAGGATCTCCTGATAGCTGGTCATCAAGAAATTATTGTTGTCCTTGCCCGCGCGGTGACAGGAGATGCAATAACGCTTGACGATGGGCGCGATGTGCACATCGTACGATGGGACTTCACCATCGGCCAGCGACGGGAAGAGTGGCTTCATGACGGGTTTCTCGAAGCGGTCGTCCCAGTTGTAGCGCATGAAGGTGACGATATAGTCGATCTCGCTTTTGGTCAGGCCTTCGGGGTTGTAGGCCTTGCCAAAGGGATTCATACCCGCATCGGGACGCCCGTAGTTGATGACTTCGGCGATGGCGGCGTCGTTGAGCGTGTAGAGCATGTCGCGACCGTTGATGGGGCTGATCTCCTTGCCCTCCAACCCTTCCACGCCTTCGATGACGGTCACCTTGCCGTCGTCGCCGTGGCATTCCACGCAGTGCACCGAGTACAGATCCTGGCCTGCGCTGATCTGCTCGATCAGGGTGTTGGCGACGGTCTCCTCTGTCTTGGCGACGGGCGGGGCGACGATAAACGTCGCAGCGGCGAATCCAACCATCAAAACGGCGGCCAGGCCCGAGGTCCAGAGCATGGGGGCGACGGGGCTATCCTCCCCCCGGCGATAGGCCAGGTAGTACAAAACGATCAGCGCCAGCCCGGGGATGGCGAGTCCCATGACGGTCTGCAGGATGCCTGGCAACTTCGAGCCGCTTTCAGAGACGGTGGGGATATCGGACACCAGTGTCAAGAGAACCATGTCGAAGACGATGATCCCCATGACCGTCAGCGGAAGCATGCGGCGGGTGTAGTAGCGCCAGGGGGATTTGTCGATGAAGGGCAGCAGGGTCAGCAAGCCGATCCCGATGGTCGGGACCAGCACGGTGGCCAACCACTCAACCTTGCCCAACAGCGGAATCTGGCCGTATAGGGCCAGGAACTTGAAGAGGAACAGGAAATACCACTCAGGGCGCGGAATGTAGGCGGTGTCGCTGGGATCGGCCTTGGGGGAATTCTCCACGCCGATGAAGGTGGCCAGCAGGACCAGCACGATAAAGATGGCCAGCGAGACGATCACATCCTTGAAGATGCTGTCGGGCCAGAAGCGTTCGCCGCGCTGAAGTTCGCGGTCGTAGCGTTGATTGATCTGTTTTTTGGTTTCGTCGTTCATGGGGACTCCGCTCGGCTACTCGTCCCGCGAGGGATAATGCGACTCACCATGCTTGATGATGAGGTACAGGTGCACGCCGATCAACCCGGCCAGGGCGGCGGGAAGCAGCCAGATGTGGGCGGCGAAGAAACGCTGGAGCGTGAGCGCGCTCAGGTCGGGTCCGCCACGCAGGGCCTTGAGGATGAAGTCACCCAGGAAGGGGACACTGCCCGCGATCTGTGTGCCGACGGTGGTGGCCCAGTAGGCCATCTGATGCCAGGGCAGCAGATAGCCCGTGAAGCCCATACCCAGGGTGAGTAGCAGCAGACCGATGCCAATCAGCCAGGTCAACTCACGCGGATACTTGAAGGAAGCGGTCACGAACACGCGCAGCATGTGCACGAAGACGATGATGATCATCAGCGACGCACCCCAGTGATGGATGCCGCGGATGAGCCAGCCGAAGGCGACCCCGTTCATGATATATTGAATTGAGTCGTAGGCGTGGTCGGGCGAGGGCGTGTAGTACACGGTCAGGAATATCCCCGTCAATCCCTGAATGACGAACAGGAACAGGCTGGCCGAGCCGAGTGTATTCCACCAGTTGCCCTTCGGTTCGGGGCGGTCGAGCAGGTTATCGTACAGGGCTTTCAGGCCGAGGCGTTCCTCGATCCAATCATAGACTTTTTTCCACATCCTAACCTGCCTTGAAGAAGAGTTCGATGACGCCGGCTTCGTTGACGCGGAATTCCTCGAAGCGGTCCAGCGGCCGGGGTGGGGGCCCGTCGAGCACCGCGCCTTCCTTGCTGAACTTCGCGTCGTGGCAGGGGCAGATAAAGGCTTGGGCATCTTCCTTCCAGTTGACGGTGCAGCCCAGGTGGGTGCAGCGGCTGTTCAGGATGAGCATATCCTTGGGGTCTTCGGACTTGCGCAGCACGTATCCGCCAAACGTGGTGGACGTGCGCTCCCAGCCATTGACCTGGACGCGGGTGAAGGAGAAGGGGATGAGTTTCCCGACCGGGACATCCTCCAACTTGAGGATCGGCACCCAGCCCTCTTTTGCGCTGGCGCGCAGGGCAGGGTCGACCAGATACCCAATGGCGGGAACACCCAGTGCGACGCCGATCACCCCCCCGATGAGCGCCGTGGCGGCCTTGATGAAGTCCCGTCGGCTAAAAGAACCAGACATGACACCTCCGTTGCTTCCGATTTGCGCGGGAATTTGGCGGACATTCCTCGCAACCGGTAACCAATTCGGTTAGAATAGGCCACGTTCTTGTGATTGTGGATTATAAGGGTCTATCCCGTCTTTATTGAAGGAAATCTGAAACGAATATTCCATGAGTATTGTCACTTTTGTCATACAACTGCCCAAGGGATAATTGACAAGCTCAAACTCATATCCACAAAGGAGGCCGCGATGGGCCTGAAGAGGAACGTGAGCCTGGGTACCGGCTTGCGGTACAAAGGCGGAGGGCCGATGCTGGTGTTTGTCTTACACCGTATCGGTGGGCTGGGGATGGCGACATTTGTCACGATCCACATCCTGTCATCATTTTTCGGGGGGGATATTGGTCAGTTTGCGAACCAAATTTATGAAAACTGGGTCTTCCAGATCTTCATATTTTTCTTCGTGCTGTTCCACGCCATCAATGGCCTGCGGATCACGATCCTGGACCTGTGGCCCAAGCTGATCCCCTACCAGCGTGAAGCCATCTGGGTCGAGTGGGCGGTCTTCCTGCCCATCTACGCGTTGGCGGCCTTCGTCATCCTGCGCACGGGATTGGCGGGAGGGTAACATGGCATCCAAATCGAGAAACCTGTCCATCACCGGGCGCGGCCTGACCAATTTCGAAAGCATCATGTGGGTCTTTACGCGCCTGTCCGCGCTGGGGATGTACGCCCTGATTCTGTTTGCGATCATCGGGGCGCTGATCATGGGGGCCCGCAACAACATGAACATGGCCGACGTGCTGCGCTGGGGCTTCATGCCCAACGTGACCCATGTCGCCAGCACGGATGTGCCCGATACGGCTCCCTTCGCCACGCCGTTCTGGAAACTGGTAGCTAGCGCCCTGCTGTTGGTGGCTACGGCCCACGGCGTGCACGGCCTGGTGGTGATTGCCGACGATTACATCACCAGCGAAGGTGGACGCAAGATCGTGCGTCTGCTGAGCATCATCATGATGGTCTCCATGAGCTTGATGGGACTGTACATCATCTGGACTTCATAGGACGGTAGATTCCATGACCATTCACCAATTCGACGTGGTCGTCGTCGGCGCGGGCGGGGCGGGCCTGATGGCAGGTCTGTATGCCTCACGTGGCGCAAAGACGGCGGTCATTAGCAAGTTGTATCCCACGCGTTCCCACACGGGCGCTGCCCAGGGCGGCATCTCCGCCGCGCTGGGAAATTACGAAGAAGACAAACCCGAATGGCACACCTATGACACGGTCAAGGGCTCGGACTATCTGGGCGATCAGGATGCCATCGAGTTCATGACCAACGAGGCCATCGACGCCGTGCTCGAACTGGAGCACATAGGCCTGCCCTTCGACCGCACCCCCGAGGGAAAGATTTCCCAGCGCCCGTTTGGCGGCCACACCAATAACGAGACCGGCAAACCCGTCCGCCGCGCGGCCCACGCCGCCGACCGCACCGGGCACATGATCCTGCAAACCCTGTATCAGCAGTGTCTCAAGAACGACGTCACCTTCTACGACGAATATCAAGTGTTGGACTTCCTCAGCGTGGGCGGCAAAACCGTCGGCGTGGTGGCTGTGGAACTGGCTACCGGTGAGGTCCACACCTTCCACGCCAAGGCTGTCATCTTCGCCACGGGCGGACACGGGCGCATCTTCGAGGTCACCTCGAATGCCTATGCCTACACGGGTGACGGCGCTGCCATCCTATTGCGCCGCGGCCTGCCGCTCGAAGATATGGAGTTCTTCCAATTTCATCCGACCGGCATTTACAAGCTCGGCATTCTCATCACCGAGGGCGTGCGCGGCGAGGGCGGTGTCCTGATCAACGGCAAGGGCGAGCGCTTCATGCCCAAGTACGCGCCGACCGTCAAGGACCTGGCTTCGCGCGACGTGGTCAGCCGCGCCATCTACACCGAGATCCGCGAGGGACGCGGCGTGAACGGCAAAAACTACGTCTATCTCGACGTTCGGCCTGAATCCGTTATCAAGTATGCTGCGATGGACGGCCGCACCAATCTCGACGGTACCCCCTACACTATCACGGGCGAACAGGTGCTGGCCAAACTGCCCGACATCATCGACTTCTGCCGCGTCTACCTGGGTGTGGACCCGATTACTCAGATGATGCCGATCCAGCCGACCGCGCATTACACGATGGGCGGCATCCCGACCAACAAGTACGGCGAAGTGGTCATCGACGACAAGAACACGCCCTTCCCCGGCCTGTTCGCGGCGGGCGAGTGTGCCTGCGTCTCCGTCCACGGCGCCAATCGTTTGGGAACCAATTCCCTGCTGGACCTGGTCGTGTTCGGCAAACACGCCGGGCTGCGCGCGGCCGAGTACGCCAAGAGCGCCGACTTCACGCCCCTGCCCGCCAACGCGGACGAGTTTGCCATTTCCCAGTTCAATGCCCTACGCAATGCCAGCGGCAAGGAGAACGCCTTCGACATCGCCACTGAGATGAAGAAGGTCATGTTCGACGATGTGGGCATCTACCGCAGCGAAAATGGCATGAAGGATGCCATTCAGAAGGTGCGTGCCTTGAAGGAACGCTATCAACACGTCAAAGTGACCGACACAGGCCGCATCTTCAACACCGAACTGCTCAACGCCTGGGAACTGGGCAACATGCTCGACGTGGCCGAGGTGGTGGCCGAGTGTGCCCTCAACCGCCAGGAGAGCCGCGGCGGCCACTCGCGCGAGGATTTCCCCAAGCGCGACGACCAGAACTGGCTCAAGCACACCCTGGCCTGGAAGAAGGACAGCAAGGTGCAGATCGGCTACAAGCCGGTGGTCATTACCAAGTACCAGCCCAAGGAACGCGTTTACTAGTGAGGCGATCATGCAGGTAACCCTGAAAATCTTCCGCTACAACCCTGAAGTGGACAAGACCTTCCACTACGAAACATACACCCTCGAAGCTCATGAGACCGACCGCGTGTTGGACCTGCTCGAAGTGGTCAAGGGGCACACAGACGGCACGCTTTCGTTCCGCCGCTCGTGCGCGCACGGTGTGTGCGGCTCGGATGCGCTGCGCATCAACGGCCGCAACCACCTGGCCTGCAAGACCCTCGTCCGCGATGTGGGGACCAAGATCACGGTCGAGCCGCTGCTGGGCCTCAAGGTCATCAAGGACCTGATTGTGGACATGGAGCCCTTCTTCGACAATTACAAGAAGGTGCTGCCCTGGTTCATCAACGACAGCCCGCTCCCAGAGGGCGGACGCGAGCGCCTGCAATCGCCCGAGCAGCGTGCGCGCTTCGACGAGACCACCAAGTGCATCTTGTGCGCGGCCTGCACCACCTCCTGCCCGTCGTTCTGGGGCGGAGAGGAATACCTGGGTCCCGCTGCGCTGGTGACAGCCCACCGCTTCATCTTCGACAGCCGCGACGAGGCCGCCGACCAGCGTATGCACGTCATCACCGAGACTGACGGCATTGCCCGCTGTCACACGGTCTTCAACTGCACCATGGCCTGTCCGCGCGAGATCGAGATCACCAAAGCCATCGGCGAGTTGAAGATGGCGGTAATCACGGGTAAAGTGTAGTCGCAAGGTAAGCAAAAGGCCGCGTCTTGACGCGGCCTTTTTTGTTTAAGGGTGTTCTATAATCAGAAAAAGGAGTCTTTATGTGTCGAAGCATCAAACCCCTGCGCCTGCCCGACCGTCCCGCCACCGAGACGGAGGTCTACGAAGCCGCCCTGCAATATATCCGCAAGGTGAGCGGATACCGAAAACCGTCCCGCGCCAACCAGGCAGCCTTCGACGTGGCGGTAGCGGAAGTAGCGCAGGCCACGAGAAAAATGCTGGAGGCGCTGCCTGCGGCGAAATAAAGTGGTGAGCCTGTCAGGTCCATCTCTTTATTTTATAAACCTTACAACCCCAATGCCTGCTTTCCCTGGACCAGCAATTCGTCGTAGCGGTGTTCGAGGCCGGGATTCGCTCCTCGCAGACCCTCGACCACCTGCTCGGTCCATAACAAGTATTCCCGTCTGCGTTGCAGGGACCAGTCGGCGGGCGGGGCATTCAGGATGTCGTTGACGTTACAGATTTTGTCTGCCAACTTGAGGAGTTTGGCGCGATACGATTTGCGCGGCGCATCCTCGACCTGCAGGCGTTTGCGCTCGGGTTTGGGCAGACTCTTGTCGTCGGTGACCTCCATGACGAGGAACAGCACTTCCGCGCCGAACTCGGCTTCGATCTCCTCGGGACGCGTGCCTGTGTCCTCGACGGTGTCATGCAAGAGGGCGGCTGCCAGCAGGGACGCATCCTCCACACCGCCGATGGAGACCAGGGTCTCGGCCACCTGAATGGGATGATTGATGTAGGGCGAGGCATGGCTGTCCTTGCGGCGCTGGTCGCGGTGCTTCTCAGCCGAAAAGCGTGCCGCCTTGAGCAGAAGGTGTGTGTTGTTCATTCAGTAACTCCCTTCTAAAAAATATGCCCGTGGCGAAGCCACGGGCAGTCAGGTCACATCGATTTGGCGCGTTCGGCCATTTGGTTTCTCAGATTATGAATGTCCCGGTCGATGGTGAAGAGCGCCCCCAGGTAGAAGACGAAGCATAGCGCCCAGGCGATGACGCATACCCACAGGATGGCATTGGCCTGACCATATTGCAGGGCCAGGGCGCCTGCCAGCGCGGGAGCAAAAGCCGCGCCGAAATTCTCGACGAAGTACTCCACCGCCTGCGCCGTCGAGCGGACCTCGGGGACGGTCACGTCATAGACGGTGGCGATGACGTTGGGCGAGGAGAGCGGCATGAAGACGGCCGTCAGGCACATGAAGATGAAGAACTGGGTGGTGTTCTCGATAGGGGTGGTGATGGCCAGGTACATGAAGACCGCGCCGAAGATGACGCCCACGCTGGAGACGATGATACGTCCGCGGTTGGTGTATTTGAAGGCCCAGTCGCCGATGTAGCCGCCGATGAAGTATCCAATCGCCAGGATCAGGATGACGGGCACCATCGTGCCCAAGACCGCGTCGTTGTCGTAGCCGCGCTCGGTCATCAGATAACCGAAGAAGAAGTAGGTGATGACGTTCCAGGGGAAGACGCCCGCGAAACCCTGCAAAAAGACGAACCACATGGTCGGTTTCTTGAAGATCTCGACGGCTTCCTTCCACGAGAAGTGGAACTGACCGATCTCCTCGGCGTTCTTGTCGGCGTATTCGGGCTCAGCCTGCCCGCGCGGCATTTCCTTGACGCCGAAATAGATGGCGACGGCGATGACCAGCCCCAGGGAGCCGGTGATGTAGAAGGCCGAGCGCCAGCCGCCGATTATCGGGGCCACTATCAACGCAAGGATCATGCCGACCAGGTAGCCGATGGGCTGGGCCAGTTGCAGGATGCCGTAGACCTTTCCGCGTAGTTCGGGGCCGAAGTAATCAGCTACCAGCGAGTACAGGCCAGGATAGGATGAGTCGTCGATGCCGGTGGAGGCGCGGGTCGCCAGGAAAGAGGGATAGGTCCGCACGATGGCGCTCAGCCAGGTGGTGGCGCCCCAGATCAAGGAGGCCAACGCCAGGAGTTTGGCGCGCGCATAGCGGTCATACAGGTAACCCCAGACGGGATAGAGAATGGTCCCCACCAGCAAAGCCCCCGTGTTGATTAGGCCCCATTGAGCCAGGTCGATCTTGAAATCTTTCATGATCGCATCCTGGAACGGACCGATCATCAATTTGTCGGTCTGATGCAGCAGCATGAAAAAGAAGAAGATGACGACCACGAACCAGCGATAACGCGAACTTTTTTGCGACATCGGAAACCTCGCTTGGTGGATTTGATTAAGTATCAGGGTTCAAGCGTCAGGTGTCAAGTGGCGGGTGTCAGGTCGTGTGCGTTATTTGTCCAGATCCTCTTCAGAAAGGATTTCCCCGGCCAGGGCCTGCAGGGCAGCCACATCCTCAGCCTTGTCCACTTTGGCAGCGCGCCAGTACTGCTCCAGCAGGTCGAGCGGACCCAGGCTGCTGACGGTCTGTCCCTCGGGGATGCGTACCCGCGACTCGATCTGCGGCCGCTTGACGAGGTGAAACTCGAAAGTGTTTTCGGCGTATTGTCGCAGGGCGGATTCGTCGATCAGGGTGTCCCATTCACGTGGATACTCCACCATCAGCTTGACGATGGCCCCGTCCATTTTTTGAGGATTGGGCAGTGCGGCCATGAGAACCTCGGTCACATTCTCGCTGGACGTGAGGGTGATCCGCCGTTCGAGGAAGGGACGCGTCCCCTCGATCTTTTTCCAGTCGACCTGGGTGCTGCCGCGCAAAACCTCTGCGAGGATGAAGAACTTGTCGTCGCGGGCCTCGCCGAAATCCACGCGCTCGATGGAGCCTGGGTAGATCACGGGCGGATGCCCGCCTTCATTTACGTCCTGCGGTTTGTGGATGTGACCCATCGCCACGTAGTCCAGCCGTTGGTCCTTGACCAGTGCGGTCGGCAGGACCAGGTCAGCGCCGAGCATGACCATGCGCTCCGCGCCGAAGGTGGCTCCTTCGACCGAGGCGTGTGCGGTAAGAATCATCGGCAGGGACGGGTCCGCCTCCGCCAGCCAGCCTTCGACCAGCCCGGAGATGCGCTCTTCGATGTTCAAGAAGATTTCCTCGGGCTTTTCGGCACTCAGTTCGAGTGAGGCCATCAGGCTTGAGCGCGCAATCCACGGCATGGCGATGACCTGGGCGGGCACGCCCCATAGGTCGTCGGGACCGAGGAATTGCGGACGGTCGAGCACGCGCACATACGGAACTTCGAGCGTGGCAAATTCCTGGATGGCGTGTGCGCGTCCCGCCGCGGGGGAGAGATCGTGGTTGCCGACCAGCAGCAATGTGGGAATCTTCGCCTGTGAGAGGCGCATGATGCGCTTGCCCCACTCGCGCTGAAAGGTCGGGGCGGGGGAGCGATCTTTGTAGGCATCGCCCGCGAAGATGACCAGGTCCACGCGTTCGCGGATGGCCGCATCCACGATGGTATCCAGCGACTTGAGGAAGTCGAGCACGCGCAGCGGCAGTCCCGTGGCGGGATCGTGTCGTCCGTAGTTGGCCATGTCGATATGGGCATCGGCGAAGTGAAGGAGTTTCATGGTTTACAGTCTTTCGTCCTGAGCGGAGCGCAGCGAAGTCGAAGGACGGATCATGGCTTCAATCCCAGTTCCTGCAGGGCCTGCACGGCGGGGAACCAGTTCGGATGGACCTTGAGCGTGGCGCGGTAGTCGTTGATGGCGAGTTGGGTCTGGCCGAGCATGGAGTAGGCCCGTCCGCGCCAGAGCAGGGATTCTTCCAGGTCGGGCTTGGGGCGCGGCTTGAGTGTGGTGGTGGCCAGGTCGATTACATCCTGATAGCGGCCGGTATAGAAGTAGGCGAAGTAGGGTCCCGTCTGATACCACATCATGCGGAAGGGACGCTGGTTCTCGGCGGTGCTGAGCTGGGCGTAGACGGTGAAAGCCTCGTCGTAGGCGCGCGCGGCGTCGGCGTAATTGTCCAGCGCGACCTGGCTGGTGCCTTCATTAAAGAGGGCGAAGTAGCGATCCATGCCCGTCAGGCTCTGACTCTCCTGCTGGGCGCGCTGCAGGGCGATGCGGGCGGCGGTGTCCTCGTCGGCCAGCGGACCCAGTAGACTCATCACGTCGCGGTCGCGGTTGGCGGGGTAGACCACCACGAAGACGTAATCGAATGAACGCCAGCCGTTCATAAAATCGTCGTAGGAGATGCGGAAGTTGGGGCCGTCGTTCCAGGTATCCTGCACGGTGACTTCGCGTTTGGCGTCGTCATAGCCGCTGATGAACTGGTAATGGCCCATCCAACTGACGACGCCCAGCGCATCGCGCTCGAAGTAGCCTTTCTCGGCCACCACGGGGAATCCCGCCGCGAGCAGGCGCTTGACCAGGTCGATGTCGCCGCCGTAACGCAGGACGGAGGTCATGCCCGGGACGTTCGCGGAGATGAAGTCCTGGAGCTCGTAGGGCATCACGTTCTTGTCAACGTTGGCGGGCTGACCCTTGCTGTCGGTGTTGCCCGGCATGACGGCCCGCCCGATCACATCACGGTCGCCGCTCCAGCCCCAGAAGTTGAGCGCCATCGAGAAGTTGGCGGGACCGCAATAATTCCAGCGGTTGTGCTGGTGCTCGTAGCGGAAGCCCGTCAGACTGACGGAATCCGGCAGGGGCGTGGATGTGGCGGTCGGCGTGGCGGTGGGTCCCAGCCGGGTGGGAGTGGGCGTCCCCGTGGCGAGCGGGGTGAGGGTCAGCATGTACTCGGCGCGGGTGGTTGCCAGGATAGAGTCGAAATCCACCTGCTGCTGACTGGGCTGGAAGACCGCCTGGTCGGGCGGGTTGAAGTAGTAGTTGATCTGTGTCCGCAGGTTGTCCACGCGCCAGGCCAGACGCTCGTGGATGGGCGGCAGGAAATACAGGCCGACCGCCAGCACCAACCCAAGCGGGATCAGCCAGAGCCATTTTCGTTGGGTGAACATGGCGGGGATTATAAAACAAAATGTCGGGCGGCCTGGGGAGTCGGGACCATAAGGGGGTATAGAACGCGAGGATTTTGCGCTTTTTGGGCGGGTTTTCCGCGGAAGCCCCGTAAAGTGGACATTTTCTCACTTGTTTCTCATAAATCCCCATAACCTTTTGGCGGTCCTTGGCGACTAGATTTTTTGTATAGCAAGAACCTGACCCAAGGAGACAACCATGAGAAAAAGCACCCTGTTCATTTCCGCCGCCCTGACCGCCTTCATGCTGGCCGTGCTGGTCGGCGTGGCGTCGGCGTATCAGAACGTCGTCAAATCGAGCGTCGCCGCCGTGCAACCATCCGCGTCTGCTCCCATTGCCGAAAATATCTCCGCCCCGGCGGCGGTCGCCCCCACCTCAACCATGATCACCCCTGAGCAGGCCGCCGCGCTGGCCTCGCAAGTGTTGGGCCGCACCGATCTCTTTAGCGTGGAAACCGCCGACTTGAATGGCGCACAATCCTACCTGGTGACCTTCAGCTCGGGCGACCTGGTTTACGTCAGTCCCGAGGGCCAGATCCTCTCCATCGGCAAGATCACGCCGACCGTAACGGTCAATACCGTGCCTTCCCATCGCAAGAAGCAGGAAGATGTCAGTGTCCCCGCGCAGACGGGCGGCGGTGGCAGCAGTAGCTGCGGTGGTGAAGACCACGATGGCGGCGAAGAACACGACGACGATTAGGATCACCTTATGGCTCCCAATTCTCCCAACAAACCCGCATCCCGCAACTGGAATGATATCCAGATGTTCCTGGCCGCCCTGGCCATGGCGCTGACGCTCGGCCTGTGGAACCTGTTCGCAGGTCCCGATCGTGCGCTGGCGAAGGAAAGCTCCCAATCGACCGAGCCGCCTCCCCAGCCTATCTCTGAACCGCCCACTGCGGCGGCTCCCACAGCCCTGCCTCAGGTCAAGATCTACCTGGGCGGCGTGGCCCCGCAGACCGAAATCATCGTTACCAACGTCCGCAAGGGCGGAGGCGGCGGGGGTGGAGGTGGGGGTGGCGGTACCCTGCCCGGCACGGGCGGCGGAGGTGGCGGTGGTGGAGGGGGCGGCGGAACAGGCTCCTCGTAACATGATCCACCGCCTATCCTTCCGCGCGATGGGCACGAACATGCTGGCCTGCCTGGACGTGGACTCGGAGCAAGCCCCCGGGGTCCTCGCCCAGGTGCCAGCCTGGTTCGAGGAATGGGAGCAGGCCTTCAGCCGCTTCCGCCTCGACAGCGAACTCTCGCGCCTCAACCGCTCGAACGGCCGCCCCATGCCCGTCTCCGAGACGTTCTGGCAGGTCTTTCAGGCCGCGCTGGATGCCGAAGCCTGGACCGACGGGCTGGTCACGCCCACCATCGCGGATGCTCTGCGCGAGGTCGGCTACGACCGTGACTTCGACCTGCTGGCGGGCGCGCGTCTGCCCTCGCATTTCCCCACGCTGACGGCGGCCCGCCCGCTCTCCACCGTGGAATGGGACGAGGCCAGGCGTACCATCCATCTGCCCGAGGGCATCCGCCTCGATTTCGGCGGTGTGGCCAAGGGTTGGGCCGCACACCAGGCCATGCTGCGACTGTCCGAGTACGGCCCCGCGTTGATGAACGCCGGCGGCGACGTGGCGTCCAGCGGTCCGCTGCGAAACGGCGGCTCGTGGGAGATTACGATCACCAATCCGTTCACGCGCAAGGAGGAAGACAGCCTTGGGACGATCCTGCTGCGCGGTGAGGCCGTCGCCACCTCGGGCACGGACCACCGCCGCTGGCAGCAAGGCGACTTCCTGCGACACCACATCATCGATCCGCACACGGGCCTGCCCGCGCAGACCGATGTGTTGAGCGCCACCGTCGTCGCGCCGACCGTGCTCGAAGCGGAGGCCGCCGCCAAGTCCGCGTTGATCCGCGGCGGGCTGGCGGGCATGGCTTGGCTCGACGCCGACCCCAGCCTGGCGGGATTCATCGTCCTCGAAGACGGCCAGGGCCTCTATAACGAAAGACTCAAGAAGTATCTCTGATGTCCTTGCGAAGCAACCTCCTGTATTCGAGAAATGACGAGATTGCTTCGGCGCCTTCGGCGTCTCGCAACGACATGAAAGAAAGTAGGTAATATGCCCGCAAATCTCCCCGAACCCGTCGAGATGGAATCCTCGGTCAACATCCAGACCTTCCTCACCTTTTTGCTCGCAATGACGGCCGGTCTGCTCTTGGCCGTGCTGGTGTTGCCGAGTTGGCTGCCCAACATGGCCTTCTCGTTGAACGGTGAAGCCCCCAAGGTCTTCTGGTACCTGGCGCGCGCCACGGCCTTCGCCTCGCTCAGCCTGCTGTGGGTTTCGATGGCGCTCGGCCTGAGCATCACCAACAAGATGGCGCGCCTGTGGCCCGGAGCGCCCGCGTCCTTCGCCATCCACGAATACGTCAATTTGCTGGGCATCGCCTTCGCCATCTTCCACGCGCTGATTCTGCTGGGCGACCATTACATCGGATTCACCTTCGTGCAGGTGCTGATGCCTTTTTCCACGACCACCTATCGTCCGTTCTGGGTGGGCATCGGCCAGTTGGGGTTTTATGTCTGGCTGCTGGTGACGCTCAGTTTCTACGTGCGACAGGGCATTGGCCAGAAGACCTGGCGCGTCATCCATTACGCCAGTTTTGCCATGTACCTGATGGGACTCTTCCACGGCATCTTCACCGGCACCGACTCGGGCCTGGACTGGGTACAAAAGTTTTACTGGCTCTCGGCGGGCAGCCTGCTCTTCCTGTTGATGTACCGCATCCTGGCCAGCGTTGCAGAAAAACTTTTCCCGCAGAAGCCGCAGCCGAGGCCTGTTCCCGCTCCCGCGGCGCGACCTGTCCCGGCCGCCCGTCCCGCTCCTGTGCCCGCGACGACGGCTGTTCCCACGGCCCCATCCCAGGCGAGGGCGCCGCAAGGCTCGGATTGAAAATGAAAAACGCTGACCAGGAATGGTCAGCGTTTTTTATCGTGGCTGTTGCTTACGGGATGGACTCGGCCAGGTGCAGTAGATCCTCTTTGGAAATCGACTCCGACTCGACGATCAGGAGGAAGGTGCGGCCGTCGGCGTCCCAGAGGAGCGACGCGCCCTGCTCGGGATGCGCGGCGGCCTTCCAGCGCGAGGGATTCCAGGCCCGCACGGGATCGGCCAGGTTGTAGAAGCCCATCGCGCCCTTGTAGAACACGGCGGGATGTCCGTTCACGGAGAGCACCTGGGGCTCGCTTTCCAAATTCACGCAGAGATAGCCGGCTAGGTCGCAATCGGATGGGCGGTCGGGGTCGTAGCCGTTGGGGCAGTCGCCGTGGAGAATTTCAAGCTGGATCGTGCGTCCCTGGGCGTCCCACCACTGGTAGGCGGCGGAGGAGGGCGTTTCCGCGTACATGGACCCGTAGAACAGCGCGGCTCGCTCTTGCAGGGTATATCCCGCTGGGACCCAGGCGGGCAGTTTGTCGAAATAGGGCTGGCTGGCGGCGATCTCCTGCGGGCTGGACGCGGTCCATAACTGGGAATAGGACTCGGTCTCGGCCTCCAGCGTGGGTGTGACGAGATCGTTGGTGACCAGGACGGTCGTGCCACGCACGATGATCTTCGCCAGGATCGAGTCGACGGCGGACTGGGCGGCGGCGCGCAGCGTGGGGGACAGGGCCAGGCTGAGGGTCAGGATCAGGCTGAAGGTCAGGGCGGAGGCGAGGGCGAGACGTCGCGCCGTGGGACGATGGGCCGGTGCGGGGGAGTCCTCCCGCGTGAGACGGTCATATAACGCGGCGGCAAACTCGGGCCGCGGGGGCTGACGGAAATTCGAGAGGAAATCGTTGTTCATGGCTCCTCCAGGGCGGCGCGCAGATGTTGCACGACGCGGTGCAGCAGGCTGCCCACGTTGGATTCGCTCAAATGGGTAAGGCGGGCGATGGCGCGGTTGGTGAGTCCCGCCCCGTATTTGAGCGCCACCAGATCGCGCTCGCGTTCGTTGAGTTGACTCAACAGGGAGTCCAGCCGTTCGAAATCGGCCCGCCGCTGGACCAGGCTTTCGACGTTCTCCCCGCCGCTGACGGCTGCCGCTGCCTCCAACGGGACCTCGGGGTGCGGCCGGCGAAAATGGTCGGCGGCCACGTGACGGGCGATGGTGAACAGCCAGGTGGAGAAGGCGGCCAGGTCGCGTCGATAGCGCTGACGGTTGCGCCAGGCCTTCTCGAAGGTCTCGGCGGTCAGGTCTTCTGCCAGGCGCTCGTCGCCCACACGGTAGCGGAAGAAATTGTAGATGCGCGGCAATTCCGCCTGATACACGGACTCCCAATCCACCTCGCGGGCGGGGAACAACGACTTGCCGAGCGAACGCAGCGACTCTGTCATCCTATTTCATTATACGGCGCGGGGGAGAAAGTATCACACTGTGGAATCAGATGTATAATTTTATGAAAGATAAAGGGTGTTATACAATATTCCTGCTGTATGAACCATAGTTGGGCGGTTTGTCGTAAAACAGCCACTGTCAGATAAGCAATACGGTTAAACATCATGGAGCTAAAAGTACTAAAAAATATTCACAGGGGAATGTATGTTGAGTTCAATATATCAGGCGATGAGGCTCACTACAACTTTTGGCACAGCGACTCACTATACTTATATGAACCGATTTATGGCGTCTTTGTAGAAAGTTTCAAAAAGAGCGTTGAAAAGTTTAACTATTACGGCCCGACCCTTGTTACGGCATCCGAGTTGTCACAGCTCCAGCAAGAATTAGAGAATAGCAAAAAAGAGTTCGAGAGTATTACGAGTTCAGACGATTTGGTCTACAAAATAGCGCAGTCAAAATTGGGAAAGAATTTCCTGGTTGAGTTTGAGGGTCAAAGTTGTGATTTACAAACACAGTGGAAAAGTGTCGTGTCCTCATTGAAAGAAATAAACGAGACTCTTGTTGAATTAATTCGCAAATGCATTCAAGAGAAGCGAGTTCTTTGGGTGCTTGGAATGTAATGTCTGAGATTGGGAAGGAAACTTTCGTGAGTGGCCTTTTATGCAAAACATCGCCCAACACAGCGGACGGCGGGGATTCTGCGGAATTTTCGGGCTTTATCTACACCCAAGCAGAATTCTGTTCTCAAAGTTTTATCCACGCCCGCCCCAGCGCAGGTAATGCAAACCGTTGGGCGCAATAATTATGGAGACCTCAATGACCAATCAAACTGAGGAATTTAAGGCGAAGGCGTTCGAGCCCCGCAACTTGGCGTTCTTTTTTCTAATCGTCTATGGATTGAATGCGGTCATGTGGGTACTTTCCACTATCTTCGACCCGGAAAGGCCCACCAGCCTTACCGATTCATCCGTTTTTTTCTGGGCGCTGGTCGTCGTTCCAGCAGTAATTGGCCCCACGTTAGCTGCTTTCTTGATGACAGCCATTACCGAAGGGAAACCTGGCGTAAAAACTTTGTGGAGGCGTTTTTGGAACCGCAACTTGAGCCTCAAATGGCTGCTTGTGACCCTGCTAATTTTCGAGTCATTGCGGCTGGTTACCAATCTTGTTGCTCGTATGATTGATGTCCAACCCTACCCGATCGTTGACACATCTACTCCGTTCTGGATGATCATTCCTTTGTTCCTTTCTACCTTTGTTATTAGTGGGATAGGCGAGGAATTCGGTTGGCGCGGTTATGTTCTGCCGCGTTTCCAGGCCAAATGGACTGCACTAACTTCTAGCATAGTCCTCGGCCTTCTCTGGGCTGCCTGGCATATCCCTGCCTTTATTATCCCTAACATCTCTCCTCTTTACCAAAGGAATTTCTGGGAATGGGTTCCCTTGATACTCATCTCGTCAGTCATCTACACATGGATCTTCAATAATACCAAAGGGAGCGTTCTTGCTGCCGCCATCGTTCATGCCTCACTGAATACATCTGTGGTCGTATTGCCCACATATGCTTCACTTTGGTATTACTATGGAAGCTTGCTGCTTGCTGTCATTCTCATCGTGATAGTCTACGGTCCAAAGAATTTCGTGATGAAACGATCTGACTGGTTTGCATGACTAAAAGAAACATACTTCATGCGCCTAACAAAGCGTGCACTTGACGCGTGGGAGTCTGCGCAATTTTCAGGCAGTTTCCTACGCCTGAGCATTTTTCTGGCCGGACGGCTTCGCCGTTCCCGTCCCAGCGCAGATATCCTGCGGAGAACATGCAGGGCGTATGCAAACCATCGGCTGGCTCATGGTGAACAATATTGAAAGTGATAAAACTATGTGGATAAAAATCAGGACCACTGTTTTGCTTGTTGGCTTATGTTTACTGTCTTTTTATACTTCAACGCGCGTGACGGCAGCACCTTCACCACCTGTCGATGTGATAAATCACACCACCAAAGAATGTGCCCAAATATCGACAGGTGACGAATGCGAAAGTTGTGTTCCTGCCGAAGGATGGGAATTGCTGAATGGTAGTTGTCCAGAAGGTTATACGGTTCTTGACCAATGGGCGCCGAGCACTTGTACTTTTTATGCATCCCCATATTGTTGTGAAACAAGAGCTAAGGTCGATGTAGGCTGCGCTTTACATCCGAGTTTCACGCAGTACATCTCAATTGGTTCAGTCCTTGTGTTCATAACGATAGTCGGGGTGATCCTGGTTGTCTTATATAAAAAGAGAGCTGGTCACAATTAATCGCCAGACAACATAGCGGGTACCTCATTTCGCTTTGCCTAGTCGTGGTGCGGGCGTTTAACCTTCGGTATAGGTTCTGGGCCAAAAAGCAAGGATGCCATGAGGCATCCTTGCTTTTAAGTTAGTTTGGCGCTAAATTTTCTAAATCCCATATGAAAATCATGGAGGTGGTCAATGTCAAATTCCTGTCAAATTTAGACTTAATATTAAATTGGACCTATAATTTTATTCAACAAACTTCTGTCTCAATCAAATAGGCATCGTAGCTATGTCAGATACAAAACCGAATTCATGTATGCAAAGCGCCATCGGGGCGATTACCGTGGTCTCCGCCATTGTAGCTTGTATTGCCGCAGTCATGGTGGTTCCAGAATTTCGAAAGTGGGTCGGTTTGGACGAGTCCGCTCCTGCGGCACCTGCCGTGGAACCGACCTCGCGCCCGGTAACGAATGATTCGCTCGCCAGCGAAGCGGCTTTTGCCACCTCAACAGTCCGACCCACCGAAGCTTCCACAAAACCGTTCAACTTCCCGACCGCGTCTGCCCCGACACCGGTGCCTGACGAGGACTTGATATTTGCGGATAACTTCGACGGTGGGATTAATACCTATTGGCAGACTGTTGGAGACTGGATGTCAGTGAATGGACAGCCCGTTCTCGCCCAGGGAACACAGACTACGAACTATGCGAGTCCATTCGTGTGGGGCAGAGGCGGTCTGATTCTGACGGGGGTCTCGGAATTTGATAACTATGCCGTCGAATTCGACTTGTATTATGATGGATTCGCCTCCATGCTGTTTTCTTATGAAGATGAGAATAACTATAAGGCTTGGAAAATCGTAAACAATGGCGATGATTTTTTCATTGACCCGGGCTGCCAGTTGGTTTTTGTTACTCAAGGCAATACGACCATCATCCCCCAAAGTAATGTTCCGTTGTATTTCAATTTCGTTGGTCCTAATCGTGCCCGTGTTGAGATTCGTGGAAGGTCATTGGCTCTGTATCTAAACGGGACTCAGGTCTACAACTTTATCGGATTACCAGATGTAATGACCGGACCGATCGGTTTTGTGGGAACCGCAGGAAGGCCTGCTCTGGATAATGTCAGTTTGTACCAGCTATCTCAATAGCTGTGAGAATCAAAAATGGATAACTTTAAGGCTGAAACATTCGTTATCTCTATGAAAATACTATTTCGAGAGGTGTGACATGGATGAGACTTTTAGAACCGCGCTTGCCCAGCAGTTCGGGGCCACCATTGACATGCTTGAAAACGCCCTGCAGGCCTGCCCCGACTCATTGTGGCAGGTCCGCCTGTGGGAGGATTCGTACCAGCCCAGGGCTTCAGAGTTTTGGTATATCGTTTATCACACCCTGTTTTGGCTTGATCTGTACCTGTCTGGCTCCACCGAAGGTTTCCTGCCTCCCGCTCCATTCACGCTCGACGAGTTGGATCCGGCGGGCATCCTCCCAGAACGGTCATTCGAAAAGGAGGAATTACAGTCCTATCTGGAGCATACGCGCAGGAAATGCCAGGCGACCATCGAGGCCCTGACCGATGAAAAAGCCCGCCAACTTTGCACCTTCCCCTGGGGAGAGATCACGTTTGCGGCCCTGCTTCTGGACAATATGCGGCATGTCCAGGAACATGTTGCGCAGTTGAACCTGATCCTCGGTCAGAAGGTCAACTGGTCTCCACGGTGGGTGACCAATGCCAGGAAGGGCGCATGAATGAATCGGCAATCAGGGATGCCCTCGCGGTGTCCCTGCTTTGAGGGAGGTTGGATGCATAATTTTTTGGTTCTCCATCGGCTTTGGATAACCGTGAACGTCAATGAGATTTGTACAATTTTCAGAATCTTTTCGCCCTTTTGCTATTATTATTCGGGTAGTGCTGTCACGACTGCATATCGCAGCTAGCCAATAGCTTGTCCATAATCTAAGAAACACCACTGTGGAGAAAATGCATGATTCAATCAAACATGAAAAATGTTATTTCTGTTAGCATCTTGTCAGTCGTTGGGGCGCTGTTTGTTTTCAAATACAGTTCCCGATTTATTCCCAATACATTTGCCGTGCTGTTGATCGTCGCTGTATATATTATTGGATACCAAGTCTTATCTGTTTTCTTGAACCGCCTTGACGTCAATAAACATGCCTGGCTCAATAATCAGCGCCTTTTGCTTGCAACACTCGGGCTGTTGATTATTGGATCATTTGTCGTCGTAACAATTGCACCGGATACCAGCCGTGTCACCCGTTATTCCGCGATAGTCGAATGGATCGGACGCTGGCAGGCAGGCCAATTTCCGTGGGGCGGACAGACCCAATTCGCCCCGTCGGGACTGCCGTTTCTCTTCATGTTGGCCTTGCCTTTCTACTATTTGGGAAATATAGGCTATATGGAAGTAGTTGGGATCATTCTATTCGGCGTGATCTTGCTCAAGTTTTACACCCAGAACCGTGCAAAATGGTTGGCCCTTCTTTTATTGGTATTGTTGCCAACCTTCTACTATGAAATCCTTGTTCGTAGCGAATTATTCTTCAATATGGTGTTGATTATCCTTATCATCGTCCTGACTGAAAAATATCTTGACCCACAAAAGCCGAATCATTGGTTCTTCATTCTTGGAGCCTTTCTGGGCCTCGGCCTTTCTACCCGAAGCATTGTGGGGTTGATCTACGCAGGTTATTACGTGTATAAATTTCGTCGTCATATTTGGCAGGGTATTCTATTTTCGGGATTCTCATTTCTGGTCTTTGGACTCACCCTGCTCCCATTTGTAGTTGAAAATGCATCAGTCTTCTTGAACGAGGGGCCTTTCTCGGTGCAAATGGGGTATTTGCCGACGGGCATCGCGGTGGCCTTTGTTTTAATATCCATGACGGCCGGCTGGCTGGCATTCAATATGGATGATGTATTCTTTTACGAAGGTTTGCTGCTCTTTTTTATCGTCGTGATAGCCCTGCTACCAGGGGCGGCTCAATCAGGTTTGTATGAAACGATTATCAAGGATGGGTTCGATATAACGTATTTCATCTTTTGCGTACCGTTCCTACTTCTGTCTGCTGGCGGCCAGCAGAGCGTTCGCGCTTTGAATACGGCAAATCAATAAAGGCTCCGTATTTGAATGAGTTCGGCGCGTTACACAAACAAGGAGACTGGATTTCGTGCGTCGGATGAGAGTCGAAAACGTATCCATTGAATAAGGCTTGAAATAACAAAACGGACGACCTGGAAAGGTCGTCCGTTTTGTTTTCTGCTCTTTTACTTTGCCGTGAATTGTCCGCGGTATTTCTCGTCTCTGCTCCTGTTGATTGGCTGTATCCCTCCACGGCACGGCCCCCAGGCCAACTTTTTTGTAAGTTGACTTGCCGCTCGTTTTTCTGCATACTATAAACAATCTGGGGGCGTGCCCCAGGGAAAACCCATTGAAAGGGAGTGAAACCAATGGTCCCAATGCATTTCCAATCGATCGAGCCGAGAGAAAAATCAGAGGGGTGGAGGAAGATCAGTTCCGTATAGACCTGTCGGGTCTATTGGAAGAACTTCACATTTGATGTGCGCGCCTGGATTCAAACAAAAAACTTGTTTTATTCGATAGGAGGAACCTGATATTCGACGCAAAGAGCCACTCACTCGATAGGAAGAATCTTCTATTCGATAATAGGAACTTGTTACTCGATATGAAGAATCTGTTATTCGATATTAAGAGCCTATTACTCGATGGGAAGAACCTGTTGTTCGATGATAAGAACCTGTTTCTCGATAGAAAGAGCTTTGTGTAAACCGACAAGTTCTTGTGTAAGAGCGTTCCTGCCGCGGGCGGAAGCGCTTAAGAACCAAAGCCAATAAGGAGAAAAAAACATGGCTCGCCAAAAGAAACTGTCCCCCTTCCTCGAAGGCGCCCAGCAGCGCCTGACCGCCCTCTCCAGCATCGACCCCGCCCTGGACCTGGGCAACGGCCTGACCCTGGCCGCGTACCGTGCGGAAGTCACGTCCGCGCAGGCCAAACAGGACGCGTATAACGCCCTGCTCTCGCAGGTGGACCAGGCCTACAATGAATTCCAGGCCGCTGAAAAAGCCATCCGCGACTTGAGCGAACGCATGCTGGCGGGCGTCGCGTCCAAGTACGGCAAGGACAGCAGCGAATACGAAATGGCGGGCGGAAAGCGCAAGAGCGAACGCAAGCGACCTACCCGCAAGATGCCGCCTACGATATCCTAAGAATGGGATGGAACAGGGATGTCCGCGCAGCATCCCTGTTCCCGACGAATTTGGATGTATAATTTTTGTGAAGGATAAAGGGTGTTATGCAGCGTGTTATATAACACCATAGTTGGGCAGTTGAAGTAATGATAATTTCGTACACAAAACAGGAGGATTTCTATGACAACCAAAACTTGTTTCGTGGTCATGGCAATTGGTGACCAAACTATTGGAAGTCAGACTGTGTCATTTGCCGAACTTCGGGGGAAGTATGATAGCCTTATTAAAGAGGCTATCCTAAAGGCAAGACCGTCGCTTGAAGTTGTACGAGCTGATGAAGTCTCTATCCCAGGTTCTATTACAACGGATATAGTCTCTCGTTTGATGCATTCAGATTATGTAATAGCTGATGTAACTTACCCAAATCCAAACGTGTTTTATGAGCTAGGCTTGCGACACGCCTCAAGGAATGGCACAATAATTATTCGTGACAAGGCAGGTCCACGAGTACCTTTTGATATTTCACATCTCCGTTATGTTGAGTATGAGAATACAACAATGGGTCTTAAGGAGTTGGCTTCTCAACTTTCTTTCTACTTTGAACATTTTGAAAAGAATCCAGAAAAACCCGATAATCACTTTCAAGAATTCGCTAAATTGACTGGATATACCTATCCAAATTATGGCAAACAAGAGGAACCAACTCTCGAAATGCAGTTTGTTACCAATCTTTTAGAGTCACCCGAAGTGCTTTCAACGTTGCTTAACGGAGAAGAACTTGATCAAACGGCAATGACTCGGATCATTCTTCAAAATCCAAAACTCGCCCAGCCATTACTTCAAGCAATGGCAAAGTCGGGAGAGCTTTCCTTCACCCCAAAACAATCCATTGCTTCCAAGATATCTGACACTCCTAAACAAACTACAAAAAAGCCTCGACGTCGAAAGTAAGGTAAGGTTTACTTATGAGTAACGGGAAAAATCCTACATAGCGTGCACCTGCTTAAATCAAAAACGGACGACCTGTACAGGTCGTCCGTTTTGTTTTCTACTCCTTCACTTCGCCGTCGATCACGTCACCTTGCGGGCCGCTCGCGGCGGGGCCGCTGGGGCCTTGCCCATTGGGTTGGGGCTGGCCCTGGGCGTAGAGCTGCTGGCTCAGGGCGTGGAAGGCCTGTTCCACTTCCTGGCTGGCCTTCTGGATGCGGGTCAGGTCGTCACTTTGGGCGGCAGACTTTAGGTCGTTGATCTTGGCCTCGATCGCGCCGCGTTCGGCGGAGGGGACCTTGTCGCCCAGGTCGCGCAGCGCCTTCTCGGTCTGATAGACCAGGCTGTCGGCGGTGTTGCGCGCGTCGATCACTTCGCGGCGCTTCTTGTCCTCGGCCTCGTGCTGGCGGGCCTCCTGCACCTTGCGCTCGACCTCTTCCTTGTTCATGTTGGTCGAGGCGGTGACGGTCACCTTCTGCTCCTTGCCGCTGGCCTTGTCCTTCGCGGTGACGTGCAGGATGCCGTTGGCATCGATGTCGAAGGTCACCTCGACCTGCGGGATGCCGCGCGGGGCCGGTGGGATTCCGTCGAGGCGGAAGCGGCCCAGGGACATGTTGTCGGCGGCCATCGGGCGCTCGCCCTGCAGGATGTGGATGTCCACGGCGGTCTGGTTATCCGCGGCGGTGGAGTAGGTCTCGGTCTTCTTGACGGGGATGGTCGTATTGCGTTCGATCATCACGGTCATGACGTTGCCGAGGGTCTCGACACCCAGCGAAAGCGGGGTCACGTCGAGCAGCAGGATGTCCTTGACTTCGCCGCCCAGGACGCCGCCTTGGATGGCCGCGCCCACCGAGACGACTTCGTCGGGGTTGACGCCCTTGTTGGGCTCCTTGCCACCCGTCAGTCGGCGGACCAATTCCTGGACCATCGGCATGCGGCTGGACCCACCGACCAGCACCACCTCGTTGAGGTTGCCGGCGTTCATGCCCGCGTCCTTGAGCGCGTTCTCGAACGGCTTGCGGCAGCGCTCCAACAGGTCTTCGGTCATCTGCTCGAACTTCGAGCGGGTCAGCTTGAGCTGGAGATGTTTGGGGCCCGAGGCGTCGGCGGTGATGTAAGGCAGGTTGAGCTCGGTCTCCATCATCGTGGAGAGTTCGATCTTGGCCTTCTCGGCGGCTTCGCGCAGGCGCTGCAGCGCGGGGCGGTCATTGCGCAGGTCGATGCCCTGTTCCTTGCGGAATTCGTCCGCGGCCCAGTTGACGATGCGCTGATCCCAGTCATCGCCGCCCAGGTGGGTGTCGCCGTTGGTTGACTTGACCTCGATCACGCCTTCGCCCACTTCCAGCACCGACACGTCGAATGTGCCGCCGCCCAGGTCGAAGACCAGGATGGTCTCGTTCTTCTTCTTATCCAGGCCATAGGCCAGCGCGGAAGCGGTCGGCTCGTTGATGATGCGCAGCACTTCCAGGCCGGCGATCTTGCCCGCGTCCTTGGTGGCCTGGCGCTGGCTGTCATTGAAGTAAGCGGGCACGGTGATGACGGCCTGCGTCACGGCCTGGCCGAGATAAGCCTCGGCGTCCGCCTTGAGTTTGGCCAGCACCATCGCGGAGATCTCCTGCGGGCTATATTCGCGTCCCGTAACGGGGACCTTGACCTTCACATCGTCCGCATTGCCGCGCACGACTTCGAACGGAACCATGCGGCGTTCCTGTTCGGTCTCTTCGTAACGGCGGCCGATGAAACGCTTGATGGAATAAATCGTGTTTTCTGAGTTGACGACGGCCTGACGCTTCGCGGTCTGACCGACGAGCCGTTCACCGTTTTTATTGAACGCCACCACCGACGGACAAAGCCGCCCGCCCTCCGCAGTCGAGATGACGACGGGCTGGCCGCCTTCCATGACGGAGACGACAGAGTTGGTGGTGCCGAGGTCGATGCCAATGATTTTTCCCATAGGGTTTCTCCTTTACATAAGTTCAATGGCTACAGGATACCCCAGCCTTGCAAGAATCTCGTTAACGCCACGTAGAAAAAATAATAAAGGTGACGATCCATTCGCCCTGAGCGTAGTCGAAGGGCGGAAAAACCGAATGGAAACAAAAATCCGACGCTGGGAACAGCGTCGGATTTTTTATCGAGAGATGGGTGCTTTAGAAGTTACGGCTCGGAGATTCGCACCCAGTCGAAGCGGACCTCGACCGGCAGATAGCGGAAGGAGGACAGACCGATACCGATCTGGCCCGCGCCCAGGTTGCGCTGGTTGTCATCCACGCGCTTGATCTCCTTGTCGTTGATGTAGACCGTGATGGTGTTGCCCTTGCAGCTCAAGCCATAGGTGTTGACAGCCTGTCCTTGCTTGATGTTGTTCGAGCCGCCGTCGGCGATCTTGGCGTAGCTGGCGCTGGTGCCGCTGTCATCCCATCTGCCGAAGTAGATCCAGTACAGACCACTATTAGCAATGCTGACCTCGTACCAGCCACGGTCGCTGTAGCGGCAGACCAGGGTGACGTTGTTCTCGTTGTTGCCAAAGTTCTCGGCCTGGACCTCGATCTTGACGTCTGTGTAGGTCTGCGGCTGGTAGGTGGCATAACCCCACAACTGCTTCTCCTTCATGTCGAAGACCAGACTGCCGTTCTTGACGGAGAAATCCATCTGGCTCAAGTTGCCGTGGGTGACGAACGGTTTCCAATTGTCAGCGCCATTATCGAACTCTTCGGTGAAGAATTGCGGATTGGCCTCAGTGGGAGGCGGCGCTTCAGTGGGCGGGACGGCCGTGGGCTGATCCTGTTGCGGAACAGCGGTGGGCTGGTCAGGCGGTTGCTGCTGTTGTTGCTGTTGCTGCTGGGGAACAGGCGTGGCCGGGCTGCCGGTCAGAAAACTGCAGGCCAGGCTCAACGACAAAAGAACGGTCAATGCAAGGATGGGCGGGGTGGTCAGGCGGCGTTTCACTTTTTCCTCCGAAACATAAAAATGGGAACGATAAAATCATTATAGTGACAATCGCCGCGAATTCAACGGTTCCTACTCACCTGATTGTCCTACCTGCACCCACTCGAAGCCTGCCACCACCGGCGCGTTCTCGAACGAGGCCATCGAGAGGCCCAGCCGGCCGCCGGTCAGCCCGAAGCGGGTCACGTCGATCTTGCGGAAGAGTTTCCCGTTGAGATACAGCCAGAGCATGTTTCCCTGACAGTCCATGCCGACCTCGTTGGCCTCGCCGTTCGAGCGGATGTACGCGGAGAAATCCGAGGCAATCGGCTGATAGTCGGCCACGCCGGCTGCCAGCCATTGACCGAACAGCACGTTGTACGTCCCGTCTTCAGAGATGTTGAACTCGTACCAGCCGTTGGCTTCGCTATAGCGGCAGACCACGCCTAGCGCAGACGGGCCCGCCGAACGGCTGTCGAAACTGGCGGTGATGTGCGCATCGGTGTATTCCTCCGCGCCGAGGATGACGTAGGCCCAGTCGTAGGGCGAGGACAGCGTAAAGGTCAGCGTGCCGTTCTCCACGGCGGCCTGCGGAGCCGAATCCCCGTTGCTTTGCAACAGCGACCAGGATGGGAAGACGCCGTCGAATTCCTCGCGGAAGAAACGTGGCAGGGGCGTGGGTGGGACCGGGCTGGGGGTGAGAGTCGGCTCGGGGGTGACGGAGGCCGTCCCGGTCGGAGGAAGAAGCGTGGCCGTCGGTGTGGATTCGGGCGCAGGGGTGGGAGTCGCCGGTTGGCAGGCAGCGGTCAGGAGCAGGCATCCAAGGATGAGAATTTTTTTCATGGGGATATTTTAACGGCATTGCCCGACAGAAACCTGTCGGGCAAGCAGAGGTGGAGATGCCGGGAATTGAACCCGGGTCCGAAAGAATCGACCCTCGGAACTCTACGAGCGTAGCCTGCCGAATTTTGTCACTGTCGGGATCTCGGCGGGCAGGTAACCCGACAGCCATCTGCTGGTCTTAGGCACATTTAGCAGCATCATGTGCAGCGCTCCATCATTGTGTCGCCCGATCCGTCACCGGGTGGAGAACGGGGCCGGCGGACGCAGTCTCATCGAGGAGACTGTACTGTTATGATCTCACCTTAGGCGGCGAGGGGCATAGCAGCATAGGAAGTGCGATTGGCACTTAATGGTTGCACTGAGTTATCGAGTTCGGTGCGCTCTCGGCTCGCATTCCGGGACCAGCCTCTCCCGTCGAAGCCTGTCATCCCCAAGACAGGGAGTCGTCCCTTACAGTGATGATTATATCACCGTCCATTTGACGAGGCGCGCGGCCTAGCCCTTACGTTGCAGGCGGGAATAACTGGCCATGCCGATCACGCCGATGAACATACCCGTCACCATCAGACCCCAGGCCAGAAAGTTAAGGAAGAAGGTCGACTCGAGCTTGTGGATCAGGATCAGGAACGGGATGGCGCAGCCCGTGACTTGCAGGATTCCGCTCAAGACGAGCATGTGCAGCGGTTTCATCATCATCTGGACCTCCTCACTGCTCCTGTTCCTCGGGCCGATACAGCCAACAGGCCACAAGATGACGCGGCTCGGGCTCGA
Source organism: uncultured Anaerolineales bacterium (assembly GCA_937928015.1). Lineage (GTDB taxonomy): Bacteria > Chloroflexota > Anaerolineae > Anaerolineales > Villigracilaceae > JACPVF01. Next base: position 68,241 of record CALFXA010000238.1, read on the forward strand.
AGTCGGGCGGCTCCTGTTGATTGCACAGGCCGTCGATGGCTTTGGCACAGCGCGGATGGAATCGGCAGCCCCGGGGCGGGTTGACCAGGCTGGGCGGCTCGCCAGGCGGCACTTCCTTGAAGGAGTCGGCGTTGCGCGCATCGGGGTCGGAGGTGGCAGCCAGCAGCGCCAGCGTGTAGGGGTGCAGCGGATTCTCCAGCAGGCGGCGCGTCTCGGCCTTCTCGACCAGGTTGCCCGCGTACATCACGAAGATGCGCGCCGAGAAATACTTCACGGTCGAGAGATCGTGCGTGATGTAGATGACCGACAGGTTGTGTTGAGCCTGCAGGGTGTGCATCAGCTTGAGGATCTCCACTCGCACCGAGGCATCCAGCATCGAAACCGGCTCATCGGCCACGATCAGCTTGGGGGCGCGCAGCATGGCGCGGGCGATGACCACACGTTGCTGTTGTCCGCCGCTGAGCATGTGCGGGAACTTGGGCAGGAAGTCGTCGGCGGGGTATAACTTCACCTCGGCCATCACCTTGCGGATGCGTTCCAGTCGCGCGTCCTTGTCCTTCATGCCGCTGATGATGAGCGGCTCCTCCAAAATCTTTTGGATGTTCATGAAGGGCGGCAGCGCCCCGTACGGGTCCTGCTGGACGTAGCCGACCTGGAAGCGGTAATCGCGCAGATCGGCGCCTTTGAGTTCGGACAGATTCTGGCCGTCGAAGATGACCTCGCCGCTGGTGGGGATGTTCAGCCCGAGGATGGTCTTCATCAGACTGGA
>CALFXA010000239.1 GCA_937928015.1 uncultured Anaerolineales bacterium
CCTTGTCGAGTTGGACCGACTGGGGCTCAAGGAGGACAAGTCCCTCGAAAAAAGTATAGCACAACCCGAACCGGGTTGATACTCCGTTTTTACCGGCAAGGAATTCCAGTACAATTGTCCACATGACCCTCAACCTGACCCGCATTCGCGCCCTATGTTTCGATGTGGACGGCACCCTGAGCGATACCGACGACCTGTACGCTCAGAAGGTGCAGCGTTTCCTGCCCCGCTTCCTGCTTCGCAATCCGTCCCATGCCGCCCGCCGCTTCGTGATGTGGGCCGAGGCGCCCGGCAACGGCCTGCTCGGCCTGGCCGACACGCTCGGCCTCGACGACGAGATGTCCGCCTTCATCAACTGGCTCTCGCTGCACCGCAAGCAGCCGTCGAAGGAATTTCTGCTCGTGCCCGGCGTAGACGAACTGCTGGATCGTCTGAAGGGACACTAGCCGCTGGCGGTGGTCAGCGCGCGCGACGAGCGCGGGACGATGGCCTTTCTGGAACGTTTCGACCTGGTGAAATACTTCGACGCCATTGTGACGGGGCTCTCTGCCGAACACACCAAACCCTACCCGGACCCCATCCTGCTGGCCGCCAAAAAGATGGATACGCCGCCCGAAGCCTGCTTGATGATCGGCGACACCACCGTGGACATCCGCGCTGGCAAACTGGCGGGCGCGCAAACCGTCGGCGTGCTGTGCGGCTTCGGCGAGGAACCCGAACTGCGCCGCCTCGGCGCGGACTTAATCCTCGAACGCACGCCGCTGCTGGCGGATGTGCTGTTAGGGAGTCGATGACGAACGCGTTATAATCCCGAGCATGAAAGCCATCCGCGTGTTTCTGATCGTGTTGACCGTGTGCCTGCTGGCCGTGGAGGCCGCGCAGGCACAGAGCGGCGCGCCGCTGGTACTGGTGATGAAAGCCGACGGCGCCATCATGCCGCCCATGCTGGAGTACATCCAGCGCGGCATTCGGACCGCCGAGGGGCGCGGTGCCGAGGCTTTGATCATCGAGTTGGATACACCCGGCGGGAGCATCGCCACCATGAAGGAGATCGTAACGGCCATCCGCGCCAGCCAGGTGCCGGTCATCGTGTACGTTTCTCCGCGCGGAGCCTGGGCGGGCAGCGCGGGCGCGATGATCACCATGTCGGCGCACGCGTCGGCCATGGCGCCCGAGACGTTGATCGGCGCGGCCAGCCCGGTCGGCGGGAGCGGCGAGGACCTGGGCGAGACGATGAAGGCCAAGGAAATGGAAGCGCTGACCAGCCTGGTCCGTTCGCTGACGGCGCGCCGCGGCGAAAAGGTGGTGGCATTGGCCGAGTCGATGATCACCGAGGCCAAGGCCGTCACCTCGGACGAGGCGCTCGAAGCCGGGCTGATCGACTTCGTGGTCGATAACACCGACGACCTGCTCGAAGCGCTGAACGGCTTTACGGTGCAGATGCCCGATGGTCCGCACGTGTTGAACACGGGTACCGCGCGCGCCGAGCCGCTGGAGATGAGCCTGATCGAGCGGTTGTTGCTCCTGCTGACCGACTCGAACGTGGTCTTCCTGCTGCTGTCCATCGGCGTGCAGGCCATCCTGATCGAACTCTCCAGCCCGGGCGGATGGGTGGCGGGCTTCATCGGTGTGGTGTGCCTGTCGTTGGCGGTGTACGGCATGGGCGTGCTGCCCGTCAACTGGTTTGGGCTGATCTTCCTCGCCACCGCCTTCGTGCTGTTCGTCCTCGACATCAAGGCGGCGGCCCACGGCGCGCTGACCGCCGCGGGTGTGGGCTCGTTCATCGTCGGTGCGCTGGTGCTGTTCAACTCACCGGGCACGCCGCAGTTCCAGCAGGTGTCGGTGCCGCTGGTGGTGGCGGTGGGACTGGGCCTCGGCGCCCTGTTCTTCGTCATCATGATCTTTGCCCTGCGCGCCCAGCATGGACCGATCCGCATGGGGGCGGAGACGCTGGCACACCAGATGGGGACCGCCCGCAGTTGGGCGGGGGAAACGGGCCAGGTGCAGGTGGAGTCCGAGCTGTGGAGCGCGGAATCCGCTCCGGGGTCCGAACCCATCAGTAAGGGCGACCGCGTCGAGGTCGTCGAAGTCAGAGGTTTGAGATTGATCGTCAAGAAAAAATAAGGGCGACCCGATGGATGAGATTGCTTCGTCGCTTCGCTCCTCGCAATGACATAAAGGAACTTATGCCAGCCACCCCTACAAGAGACCGAGTTAACCCTCAAGTTGAAGCCCGTCCGCTGCGCCGCCCTGAGTGGATCAAGGTGCGCGCGCCTTCGGGCGAAGTGTACGAGCGCCTGCAAACCCTGATGCGCTCGAAAGAGTTGCACACCGTCTGCGAAGAAGCTATGTGCCCGAACATGGGCGAGTGCTGGGGCAGCGGGACAGCCACCTTCCTGATGCTGGGCGACGTGTGCACCCGCACCTGCGCCTTTTGTGACATCAAACACGGCAAGCCCGCCCTGCTCGATTGGGGCGAGGCCGAGCGCGTCGCGCAGGCCGTCAAGACCATGAACTTGAAGCACGCCGTCATCACCTCCGTCAACCGCGACGAGCGGCGGGACGGCGGCGCGCCGATCTTCGCGATGGTCATCCGCCGCATCCGTGAACTGTTGCCTGGCTGCTCCATCGAAGTGCTGATCCCCGATTTCAAGGGCAGCGTCGAGGCGCTCAAGATCGTGATGGATGCCCGCCCCGAGATCCTCAACCACAACGTGGAGACCGTGCCGCGACTGTTCAAGACCGTCCAGCCGCAGGATAACTACGAGTGGGCCGCCGCCACCCTGAGCAATGCCAAGAAACTAGACCCCGAGGTGTTGACCAAGAGCGGCATCATGGTCGGTCTGGGCGAGACGATGGACGAGGTCAAGGCTGTGATGCGCGACCAGCGCAGTTGGGGCGTGGACATCCTGACCATCGGCCAATACCTCCAGCCGAGCAAGAAGCACCTGTCCATGCAACGCTACTACACCATGGAGGAGTTCGCCGAACTGCGCGACTACGGCAAAGAGATCGGCTTCCAATGGGTCGAGTCGAATCCGCTGGTCAGGTCGTCGTACCATGCCGCGGAGCAGGTCCGCGCGTTGAGTGTGGTGCATCGCAAGTTATATGGAGAAAGCGGAAAGTAAAAGCAACTCCCGTCGGCACAAGTTCGGCGGGAGTTTTTTTGTTGCGGAATGTGGCAGGACTGACATATAATCTTGTTGGACGCGAAAGGAGTTTTCCATGACTCATCACCCGCTTTCTGTGACCGTGACCCTGGCGCTGATCCTGCTCGACGCCGTGCTCTGGCTGGCCTTTGGTTTGATTGTCGCTTTGGGTCTGCACCCCGCCCTGCCCGACAATCTCGCTTACAAGGTTGTCCTGTCCATTGCAGGCTTCGGGTCAGCGGTCGTTTTGACGGGTCTGTCCGTTCTGCTGACGAGACATCATCGAGCGGGGTATTTCCTGACCCTGACCTTACTCGGCATGGCGGCCCTGGCGTTCTTCCTGGACGACGTCGGCTGGGTCGACCTGACCTTTCTGGCTGTGACCCTGCTGCCCGCCGTTCTGCTGCTCAAAGACCGCAACTGGTATCTGCATCCTCATCTTATGACCGGGAGTCCCACATGACCCAACTGACCGTCGGCGACCACGCCTCGCGCACGATGACCATCACGGACGAGACCATCCGCGCCTTTGCGGACCTCTCCGGCGACCACAATCCCGTCCACCTGGACGACACTTACGCAGCCGGAACCCGCTTCGGGCGGCGAATCGCCCACGGCATGATCGCGGCAGGGCTGATCTCCGCCACGCTGGCCAACGACCTGCCCGGGCCGGGCACCGTCTATCTCGGGCAGACCCTGCAATTCAAGGCACCCGTCTACCCCGGTGATACCGTCACCGCCACCGTGGAGGTCAAATCGGTCCGCGCCGACAAGCCCATCGTGGTCCTCACCACGGTTTGCACCAAGCAGGACGGGACGCGTATCCTCGAAGGCGAGGCCACGGTGCTGGTCAGCCCGTGACGGAGTCTTTACAAGACTGTTTGGCGGCACCCGCCCGAAAAGGGCTATAATGCCGTCTAAATAACTTTGCAAAAGGACGAGATATGGCAATTAAATGGGATCCGGCCAAAATGTCGACCGGGTACGCAGATGTGGACGCGCAGCATCAGGAATGGATTCGCCGTTACAACCAGTTCGATGAGGCGATCCAGAAACAGCAAGGGCTGGAATCGGTCCGCTCGACCCTGGACTTTTTCATCGGGTACGCGAACACACACTTTACCCTCGAAGAACGGCGCATGGCCGAGCGGAACTGTCCCACGGCGGAGGCTAATCGCGCGGCGCACCAGGTCATGCGCAACATGTTGAGCGGGTTCAAAAAATATCTCGACAAAAAAGAAGTCTCGATGTCCGACGTGGCTGTCCTGCGGTATGACATGGAAAACTGGCTCGTCACACACATTCTCGAAATCGATATCAAATTGAGGGATTGTCATTAGCAATTACGGAAGTTTCAAAAGAGATTGGCTGAAGCCAATCTCTTTTTATTTATCGTCAAGCGGGAAATAGTCATTGATTTTATGAGAAGGTGGGAACATAACACAAGGCTGGGCGTGAATTTTAAGAGATGGGACAAAATACAGAACCCCGCAAAATTCAGCATTCCACATCCTGAGATGGGGAGTAAGCTAAAAAAAGGTGGGATCATTATTTATAGAATAGCGGACGTATAATCAACAACGAATACCGGCCCGCCGCGTAAAACATGGTAGGCACCCTAATTTTCAGCAATTTGTCATAACAGGATCTTGATAAGGAGCACAAGCCATGATGAGGATGACCGAATTGATCGGCCGTGAGATGCAATGGGTACAACCCCATGCCTTGAAGATGGAATACGAATTGCGCGCTGTGGATGTCGTGGCTGCGACCCTGCGCTTTCGGAGTTCCTTTGGTTCCTTTGCCAGCGCCACCTGCGGCGATGGGAGTTGGACCTTCAAGCGGGTCGGTTTCTGGCAGACCAGGGTCAGCGTGCGAGCCAGCGAAACCGAAACCGACCTGGCGTTTTTCAAGAACAACACCTGGAGCGGAGGAGGGACTCTGGAGTTGGCCGACGGACGGACATATCCAGCCAACACCAATTTCTGGGCTACCCAATATGAATTCAAGACCGAGACGGGGCAGCCATTGGTCAGTTACAAACAGATCGGAGGATTTCTTCACATGTCCTCCAGGATGGAGATTCATCCCGTGGCAAGGGATATATCGGAAATGCCCTGGATGGCGCTGCTGGGCTGGTATTTGACAGTCATGATGTACATGGACTCGGCTGCAACAACGGCCGCCACGACGGTTTCCATCTCCTAAGTCAGTCACCCTCGGTATCTCAAATGAACAACTCGTTCCTCACTGAATTACACACTTTCATTGTCCGCGCCAAAGCGGCCACCTATGTGGGTGGTGGCGCAAAAACTTCATCCTGCCGTCCCGCCTCTCATGATCTGCAATTTACAGATGGAGACTGGTCCTACCTGGACAGCTACTTTGGCGGAACAGATTTCATCGGCGAGGAAGCCGTCTGGCATCTCCAGCAGCCCGTGTGGGTGATGAACTATTACGGCTATATCCTGAAACCCGAGCTGATCACGCCTGCCCAGGCGGGGCAGATGATCAAGGCCAGCCTGTCGCGCATGTACACCGAAGGCCGCTTTCTGGGAGGCTTTCAATATAACGAAGGCAATTTCACTTACTTCGACACCAGCGAAGGCGAGTTCAGCCGCTTCACGGGGCGTGAATGGATCGAGCGCGACGGAGTCAAAGTCTACGAGCTGGTCTATCACGGCGGTCTGGTGAAGGATTGAAAGAACGGTTGGCTATGCAACACAACAAATTCAACGCAACCCTCTTTTCAGACCTTGAGCAGATTCACGCCCGCCCCAGGCCGTTCGAGTTTTACACCGCCAGCGACCTATGGACCGATGAACATACCTCGGCGCAGATGCTGGCTTTCCACCTGAATGGAAACGTGGACCTCTCGTCTCGCAGGCATAGCTTTATCGAGCAGTCTGTGGACTGGCTGGTCAGTCGGCTGGAGATCGGGCAGGGTACGCGCGTCGTCGACTTTGGCTGCGGGCCGGGGTTGTATACCTCGCGGCTGGCCCAGCACGGGGCGCAGGTCACGGGCATCGACTTTTCGTCCCGTTCGATTGAATATGCGCGAGAACAGGCCCGGGCGGCGGGATTGGACATCCAGTATGTGAATCAGAACTATCTGGATTTTTCCACCGACCAGCGCTTCGACATAGTGCTGATGATTTTCTGTGACCTGTGTGCGTTGAGCCCCATCCAGAGGCGGACCCTACTGACGAAGTTCCGCTCCATCCTGACCCCAGGCGGACGGGTGGTGCTGGACGTCCACTCTCTGGCGATGTTCGAGCGGAGGAGTGAGGAAGCCCGCTTCGAGTTCAACCTGCAGAACGGATTCTGGTCGGCTAAGCCGTATTATGGATTCCTCAACAGCTTTAAAAATGAAGAGGAAAAGGTGACGCTGGACAAGTACACCATCGTCGAGCGCGCCAGGATCCGAACCGTCTACAACTGGCTGCAATATTTTTCCGTGGACAGCCTGCGGGCCGAGTTCCGTAAGGCGGGGCTGACGATCTATGATGTGTACGGAGATGTGGCGGGCAAGCCTTACGATGCCGAGGCTGATGAGTTCGCGGTGGTTGCAGAAAAGGCATGAGCGAGATCGAACCTGGCTTGCATGAGTTTCTGGGATACTGGTTCGAAGGCTGGCAGTGCGGCATGGAGAGTCTGGACGAAACGACACGCGACAGAGTCTTCCATGAGTGTGGCAAGGCATGTGCGCGCTCCTACACCGCGCAGGTTTTCCGCGAAGCTAGCCAAAACAGCGCGGACTTGCAGTCCTTTCTCCAGAATCTGACGCAGAGATTCCCGTCCGCGCACTACGAATGGGATGGAGACAAGACCATCCGAGTCACCTACGCTCAATGCGGGTGTGACCTGGTGCGGCTGGGACTGGTCAAGTCTGGAGAGTTTTGCGAATGCTCCGCCGCCAACCTGCGCGAGAATTTTCAGCAGGCGATGGAAATCCTCGTTCATGTGACCATCGAGGAATCCATATTGCGCGGCGGGTCACAGTGTGCGTTGATGGTTTCGCTGGAAAAAGGAACATAATCCCATAGGATACAGACGTCCCATCAATGCTGGGCTTGAAATTGATCCATTTAAGAACAGGTGAATATTTCTCGAACTTTGATGTATGATAATCTTGCGAGCAATACTGTAGCCTATCTTGAATTCAATAAGGAATATCATGCCCTATATTCGTCCCATCCCTGCGCTGGGAGTGATTTTTCACCCGCGCTTCCCACCCGAGTCCCTGGCGGATTATGCCCGTCAGGCCGAAGCGGCGGGCTTCGATGAACTCTGGTTCTGGGATGATTGCTTCCTGCCAGGCGCGTTGACCTCGGCCAGCATCGCCCTGGCGGCGACGCAAACCCTCAAGGTGGGCATTGGTCTGCTGCCTGCCACCGTCTACCATCCGCTGTTTGCCGCAATGGAGCTCACTACGTTGGCGCGCGCCTTTCCGCAGCGCATCCTGCCTGGCTTTGGTCATGGCGTGGGGCCGTGGATGGACCAGATTGGCGCGGCGCCCAGGTCGAAATCTTCGTTGAAGACATTGGAAGAGACCGTCATCGCCGTGCACCGGTTATTGGGTGGTGAGATGGTGAACATGAACGGGCAGCAGGTTCATTTGGAACAGGTCCAGATGCAACTGACACCTGACTACATCCCGCCGATCTATCTCGGTGCGATGCGCGAGAAATCGCTGCGACTGGCGGGCCGCATGGGCGAAGGCACGATCCTGACGGGTATGTCCTCGCCTGCGTATGTGCGCTGGGCCTGTGAGCACATTTATACGGGCATGGAAGAGGTGGGCCGCACTGAGAATCGCGTGGCGGTCTACTTCGACGTGAAGGTCAATGAGGATGGCGAGTCCGCGCGGAATGCGGTGCGCCACTCGCTGGCCAGGCGTCTGCCCTGGGCGGATGTGCAAGTCGAGGCACAGGGGATCAAGCACGAGGTCGAGGCGTTGATGCAGAAACAGAACGTGGACGACATCGCGCGTAGCATCCCCGACGAGTGGGTCGATGCCTTCTCCGCATCGGGGACGCCTGAACAAGCTTCAGCTACCATCCACAAGCTATTTGATGCGGGCGCGGACACGGTCATCTTCCAGCCGCTGGATGGTGACTCGACCTGCCTGGATGAATACGCGCAACTGCTCATGCCGTTATTGAAAAGGTAATTTCATGCTTACGATCTCAGCCACTGACGAATGGCGTGCTGCTCACCCGGGGGCGATGATTGGCCTGTTGGAACTTTCGGGCGCGGAGAATACGCGACTTTCTCCCGAACTGAACCAGCGCAAGCGCGAGGTGGAAGCTCTTCTGCGCGAACGCTACAAAGGTTTTACGCGGCAGGACTTCCTGGTGCTGCCTGTAATGGCGGCGTATGATGGCTATTACAAGCGCTTCAACAAGACCTATCACGTGCAACTTCAGGTCGAATCAATCGTGCTCAAGGGCAGGAACCTGCCCGAGGTCTCGCCACTGGTGGATGCCAACTTCATCGCCGAGGTCGAGACCAGCGTTCTGACCGCGGGGCATGACGTGGACAGACTGCACGAGCCTGTCTCGATCGACGTCTCGCGCGAAGGCGACACGATCACGCAATTGAACGGCGAGACCAAAGCCATCCGCGCGGGCGACATGGTCATGCGCGATGCCGACGGTATCAGTTGTACCATCCTCTACGGGCAGGACAATCGTTCGCCCATTTCGCCTGCCGCCACACATGTCCTGTATGTGACCTACGCACCCGTCGGCGTTTCGGCGGAGATCGTCAAAGCTGAATTACAGACGATCCTGAATTATGTGCGGTTGTTCTCTCCTGACGTTTACGTGGAACAATTCCAGTTGATCACCACATAGTTTTTGCCTACCGATTGAAAGAGGAGGTTGTCATGGACTGGCAGTCTCAACTCAAAGGGGATCCACTCCCCTGGCTGCTGGAAACCAGCACGCCCGAGGTCCGTTATCTGGCGCTACGTGACCTGCTCGATTGCCCACCCGAGGATGCTGAGCTGCGCGCCGCCCGTAAATCCGCGCACAAGAAAGGGCCCATTCCCGAGATTCTGGATAAGATGGAGAAGGAGGGATATTGGGTCGAGCCTGGAGCGGGTTACAACCCCAAGTATCGTTCGACAGTCTGGTCGATCATCTTGCTAGCGCAATTGGGCGCTTCCATCCACGAGGACAAACGCATCGCTCGCGCCTGCGATTATCTGGTGGAACATGCCCTCCTGCCAGGCGGACAGTTCACGGGTGGCGGCGGTCCCTCGGGCACGGCCGATTGTCTACAGGGCAACCTAGCCTGGTCGCTGCTCGAACTCGGATACGACGCCAGCCGTCTGGAACCCGCCTTCGAGTGGATGGCGCGCAGCGTCACCGGCGAAGGCATCGCACCGATGGAAGAACGCTCGGCGGCGGTGCGATATTATGCAGGCAAGTGCGGTCCGCTGTTCGCTTGTGGCGCCAACAACAAGCTGCCGTGCGCCTGGGGTGGGGTCAAGGTCATGCTGGCATTGGGCAGATGGCCCAGGGATCGCCGCACCCCGCTCATCGAGCAGGCCATCCAACAGGGCGTGGATTTCCTCCTCGGCGTCGATCCCGCCGAAGCAGCCTATCCCAGCGGATACAGTGCCAAACCTAGCGGCAATTGGTGGAAGTTTGGCTTCCCTGTTTTCTACGTCACCGACCTGCTGCAACTGGTCGAAGCCCTGGTGACCCTCGGCCACGGAGCGGACCCGCGCCTGGCGCACGCCCTGACGCTCATCCGCGAAAAGCAGGACGCCGATGGCCGCTGGCTTCTGGAGTATGATTACACAGGCAAGACCTGGGTCGAATTCGGCGCAAAGAAGCAGCCCAACAAATGGGTCACGCTGCGCGCCTTGCGGGTCTTGAAAGCTGCCAGTGCAAATTGACCTTAAGAAAAGAGAGACGACACATGTCTGAAGCCATGAATCGCGACGGCCTGTTGGCACTATATACCTACAACGCCTACGCCAACAAGCTGGTGCTCGACACCACCGAAAAGCTGACATCCGACGAATTCACTCGCAAGAGCAGCCCCAGCCACGACTCGGCGCGCGGCATCCTGACTCACATGTTGGAGTGTGAAGCATATTTCCTGAGCCTGTGTCAGGGACTACCCGCCACGGTCGAGGAAGCGGACCTGCACGACCTGAACGGCATTCGCCGCACATGGGATGAACTCGAACAACAGCAAGTGAATTTTCTTCGTATGTTGCCCGACGCCGACCTGACCCGCCCGGCCCAGATGCAGATTCGAGGCCGACAATTGGTCCTCCCCATCTGGCAGATGCTGACCCAGGCCGTGGTCCACTCGATTCATCATCGCGGAGAGTTGTCCATCGTGCTGACCGAGCTGGGCTACCCTCTGCCCACGCTCGACATCATCGGGCACTTCATCCAGCAAAGCGGACAGGAATGGCCCGCCGCATGAAGACCTATCCATGAATGAGCGAATCCTCGTTTGGGACGGCTGCCAGAACGTCCGCGATCTCGGCGGCTTGCGTACGTCAGACGGCCGAATGACCCGCAGGGGAGCCATTGTCCGTTCGGATACTCCTGCCCGGTTGACCAAGACCGGGTGGTCCGCGTTATATTCCTATGGGATCCGCACGATCGTCTCGCTGCGCACGCATGGCATGGAAGAGAACGAATTCGATGCGACATCCCCCTCTTCTGATATCGCAATCATACAGGCTGCCATCGAAGACGTAACCGATGAGGATTTCGTGCGGGAATGGGCAGCCACCGAACTTTGGGGGACTCCGCTCTACTACCAGGATGCCCTTCAGCGTTGGCCGAAGCGACATGCAGCGGCCATTTCCGCAATTGCACGGGCCCAGCCCGGCGGCGTCTTGTTCCATTGCATCCGTGGACATGATCGTACCGGTATCATCGCCCTGTTGTTGCCGGCCCTCGCTGGAGTCAGACCAGATGAAATCATCGCAGACTATGAACTCAGTCCCGACCCAGAGCGCGATGAACTCCTGGCGAAGAGAAATCTATCCGTCCGAGAGGTCCTGCACAACACCTTGGAGGGGTTGGATATTGACAGCTATCTCGTCATGGGCGGGGCCAGCCAAGCGGATTTAGATAGTATTCACAAACGGCTTCTGGGATAAGCAGGTGATGGTTATATCCACAGAGGCCCTAATAACTAGTGACTTCTCGTTCGAGTGTACCTCCTTCATACGCAGTGAAAAGGAGATGATGATGGGAGCAGTTGCAATGAAAGAACGATCAACCGGGTTAGTAGATAAAGGATACCCAGTTACCGAAGCCACCCTATATATTTACTGCGATACATGTGGTTCTTTCAATATCAAAACATATATTTCTTTCACAAAGTTATTTATCGTCACAACAATTATCATGACAGGTATATTTCTTGCACTTAACAATAAACAATGGTTGATATGTTTACTTCCTTTAAGCTGGCTTTCTCTGCACCTCCCCTGGAGAGACATTATGTTGAGATACAAGTGCAGAAAATGCAGAAATATTCATATTACTGACCACAATTCATTACAATATCAACCATACGATTTAAGTATTGTGGATGTTCCAGACAATTTGACACAAAAACGGTACATTGATACTGATGTTTTGCATTTCCAACAATTTATTTAGTTTTACACCAAGAAATGAACTAAGGCTAAACAAGATATTCGCAGCCCAGGTACTTTGAATACTGGCCCAGCATGGCATGAAACCTTTATGAGGTCTTATGTATCCTTCCTAGTTATTATTTATCACATTACCATAGAGTCCATAATTATGGTAATTCACCTTATTATGAAAGATAAAGCTGGATCAAAAATAAGAAACACCCTGCAAAACACAGGCAGGTAAAAACGAAATACAACAATTATCCTGGCTGACAGAATCCCTATCCATATTTGGCAAGATATAACCATCCACAGGAATCCCATGCACCCCGAAGTCAAAGCCTTGATCGAGTATTACCACTTCCAGTCCCTGCCCGTGGAAGGGACGTTGTTCCTCAGCACCTATCGCTCCGCGCAGGAGGTGGAAGGCGGCGGACCGATCGGCACGGCCATGATCGGCATGTACTGTGATGAGCCGCGCAGCCTGTCGCTGTTTCACCGTCTGACCACGGACGAGGTCTGGCATTTTTACGGCGGTGACCTGTTGCGGCTGGTTCTGCTACACCCCGACGGCTCCAGCGAAGACGTCATCCTCGGCAATGACCCGCTACGAGGACAGCGCGTGCAGTTCGTGATTCCTGCGGGCACCTGGCAGGCGGGGCACATGCTGGCGGGCGGACGTTATTCGCTGTTCGGCTGCACGCTGGCGCCCGGTTTCACCGACTCCATGTTCGAGGGCGGGACGCGGGAGCACCTCCTCGCGCTGTATCCTGACCGCGCCGAGGATATTCATCAATTCGGCTGCGATGTGGATAATACATCCATGCCCGAAGGGTTTGCGACATAAAACAGCAAAAGAAAAAACAAAGTACACCAGGGAAAAACTTAATTCCCTTGTGACCTTCGTGTCCTTTGTGTTTATGAAAAAGAGACTGGCTTGTGCCAGTCTCTTTTTGCTCACATATCCAATTTCATATTCGGCAGGCGATATTTCTTCAACGCATTCCAGCCCACCAATGCCTTTTCTTTTTCATCCCACAAGCGGAAATACAGCGACCTGAGACTCTTGCGGATGGTCAGCGGTTCGATCTGGAAAATGGGATTCTCGTCGTGACACTGCTCCAGCTTGTAGTTGGGAATCTTCGGGCTCAGGTGATGAATGTGATGGAAGCCGATATTGCCCGTGAACCATTGCAGCACCTTCGGCAGCTTGTAAAAGGAACTGCCGTCCATGCCCGCGCGGAAGAATTGCCAGCTCTCATGGCGCTCCCAGTAGGTCGGGTCGAAGTTGTGCTGCACGTAGAACAGCCACACGCCCGCCGAACAGGCGATCAACAGGATGGGCACTTCCACCAGCAGGAAGGCCGCCCATCCGATCTTGAGCATGATCCAGCCGATGACACCCGCCAGCGCGATGTTGGTCCAGATCACGCTGCTGCGTTCGCGTTTGCCAGCGCCAGGGCGCCAGAAGCGATGCGTCACCGTGAAGACCAGGAACGACCCGATCGTGAACAGGATCATCGGGCTGCGCATGATGCGGTAGCCGACCTTCTTCCACCAGGGCGCGGCCAGGTATTCCTCCACGGTCATGGTGTACACGTCGCCGATGCCGCGGCGGTCGAGGTCGGCGGCTGTGGCGTGATGAATGGCGTGGTCGTGCTTCCACTCGTAGTAGGGCGTCAGCACCAGCACGCCCAGCATCAGTCCCAGGCGGTCATTGGCCTTCTGCGTCTTGAAGAACGACCCGTGACAACAATCATGGAACAGGATGAACATGCGCACCATAAATCCTGCCGTGGGCACGGCCAGGATCAGGGTCAGCCAGTAGCCCACCTCCAGAGCACGGTACATCAGGTACCACATCACGATGAACGGGACTACCGAATTCAATATCTGCCAGATGCTCCTCCACGTATCAGGGAAGGAATATTTGGCGACGATCGACTGCCAGCGAACTTTTTCTGTAGACATGGCACCTCCAAATTCATTTTCATTTTAAATCAAAATACGACTGAAGTTTACTCATTGGTAAATTTGCTAATGAATCTACGCGCAAGCTCTCGCCTTCAAAGGTCAGCATGGACGTAATGGGGTTGGGTACGGCCACCACGAAGAGTCCCGCCGCGCACGCAGCCTTCACGCCGTTGGGCGAGTCCTCGAAGGCCACCGCCTCGTCGGCGCGCACGCCCAGGGTTTCCATCGCCTTGAGGAATAAATCGGGATACGGCTTGGTGCGGCCGGTCGGCACATCGTCGGCACAGATGACGTGGTCGAAGCGGTCGAACAGGCCAAGGCGCGTGAGATGTGTGTCCACCCAGGCGTGGGGCGAGCTCGAAGCGACGGCCAGCCCCATGCGGCGGAGTCGGGCCTCGGTCAGGAGATCCAGCACCCCGGGCCGCACCGACTGGGAGCGAATCAACTCATCGCTCGTGGACCTGTGCCTGCCGCGCATCAAAGCGGCGTCGGCCCCGCCCGAGGTCAGTTCCGCCAAATGGATGGCCGCGTCGAAGTGGGACTGGCCGAGCCCGCCGATGATGCGGCCCCACTGCTCGATGGGCATCTCCACCCCGTGCTCGCCGTAGATGGCCTGCCAGGCGCGGAACTCGGGCGTTTCCGTGTCGAGGATCAGCCCGTCGAAGTCGAAGATCAAGGCTTTAATCATGGGTCCCTTTCTCGCGTGATTGTATCAAAAGAAAGGCCCCCGAAATTCGGGGGCCAGAGTTGGTTCGCGGAAATTTAGAACAACCTCAAGACGGCGCTGCTGGCCCAGGCGAACAGGGGCTGCGGCACGAAGCTGAGGATCACGGTCGCCAGGGCGGTCAGGCCCCAGGTGAAGTTCAACCAGAACTCGCTGCCTGTCTGCGGTTCACCTTCCTGCATGAACATATTCACCACCACGCGCAGATAGTAGTACGCGGAGATGAGCGAGGTCACCACGCCCACGATCGCCAGCCAGATGAAGCCACCGTCGATCACGGCGCGGAAGAGATAGAACTTGCCGACCATGCCGATGGTGGGCGGGAAGCCGATTAGCGAGAGCATGAAGACGGTCATTGCCAGCGCCAGCGGACGATTCTTCCAGAACAGGCCCGCGTAGTCGCTGACCTCGAGTCCCTTGCCGCCCTGCTTCTCCAGCGCGATGACCACACCCCATGCGCCGAAGTTGGTCACGGCATAGGCGGCGAGGTAGAACAATCCCGCCGCCACCGAGACGGGCATGACCTGCGGGTTGCCGTAGGGCACGAAGGCCATCAGGATGTAGCCTGCGTGCGCGATGCTGGAGTAGGCCAGCAGGCGCTTGATATTGGTCTGCGAGACCGCGATCAGGTTGCCGACGATCATGGTCAGCGCCGCAAGGGCCGCGAAGATGGGCGTCAGGTCGGCGGTGAGGGTGGGGAAGGCCAGCGCGAAGACGCGCAGCAGCGCGGCGAAGCCCGCGATCTTGGCACCCGAGGCCATAAATGCCGTCACCGAGGTGGGCGCGCCCTGGTACACGTCGGGGGTCCACATGTGGAAAGGCACGACGGCCACCTTGAAGCCGAATCCCACCAGGAGCAGAGCCGCGCCGATGGTCAGGAGCAGGCCGGAGGTCCCGGTTGAGGCGGCGGTCATGATCCCGCTGTAGGAGGTGCTGCCCGTCGCGCCGAAGATCAACGCAATGCCGTAGACGAGGAACCCGGTCGAGAACGAGCCGAGCAGGAAATACTTAAGGCCCGCTTCTTCCGATTCGATCTGGCGCGCGTTGAGGGCGGCCAGCACGTAGAGCGGGATGGAGAGCAGTTCGAGGGCAATGAACACCACGATCAGGTCGGAGGCCTGGACCATGAGCATCATGCCGACCACGCTGAAGAGCAGCAGGGTGTAGTACTCGCCGCGCTCCAGGCCCATGCGGCGGACGTAGCCGTAGGCCAAGGCCACACCGAACAGACCGCTGACCAGCAACATGGCGTTGAGGAAGGTAGAAAAGCCGTCGAGGGTCACCATGCCTTTGAAGCCGGTGCTCGTTCCGCCGACCTGCGTCAGCGTGATGCCGAGGGACGCCGCCAGGCCGAGGGCGGCCAGCACGGCCGTCCAGCCTTTGCGCTCGTGCGGGATGAAGAGGTCCGCCACCAGAAGCGCGCAGGCCCAGACCGTCAGCACGATGGCGGGCAGGATGGTGGTGAGATCACTGGGATTGATGTACTGTGACATTAGACGCTCCAAGAGCGGGCATGGACGTCCATGCTACGGCAGGGGCAGGGCGGCCACGAGGTTGTGAACCGTGGGGGTCATCAGATCGAAGAAGGGCTTGGGGTACAGGCCGATCCAGAAGATGAAGATGAGCAGCGGCAGGACGGTGAGGATCTCGCGCCAATTCAGGTCGCGCAGGGCGTGACCGTGATGTTTGACCTCTTCGACGATGGAGCCGGTCGGGCCGAGGAACATCTTCTGGAACATGTACAGGATGTAGACGGCCGCCATGATGACGCCCGCCGCCGAGATGCCCGCGAACCACGGGCTGCCGATGGCTTGCGAACCGAACGCGCCCAGCAGGATGGTGAACTCGCCGACGAAACCGTTCAGGCCAGGCAGGCCCATCGAAGAGAGCGAGGCGATCAGCATGATGGTGCCGAAGATCGGGGTGATCTTCCACAGGCCGCCGTAGACTTTGATCTCGCGGGTGTGAGTCTGTTCGTAGATCATACCGATCAGAAGGAACAACGCGCCGGTGCTGAGACCGTGGTTGATCATTTGCAGGATGGCGCCTTCGATACCCTGTTCGTTGAGCGCGAACATGCCCAGCATCACGAAGCCAAGGTGGGAAACGGACGAGTAAGCCACCAGCTTCTTGACGTCGGACTGGGCGTAGGAGACCGCCGCGCCGTAGATGATGCCGATGGTCGCGAAGAGCGCGATCCACGGGGCCATCTGTACCGCCGCCTGCGGGAAGAGCGGAATGTTGAAGCGCAGGAAACCGTAGGTACCCATCTTCAGCAGCACGCCCGCCAGGATGACGGAGCCAGCCGTGGGGGCTTCCACGTGGGCATCGGGCAGCCACGAGTGTAGCGGCCACATCGGCACCTTGATGGCGAAGGCGGCCGTGAAGGCCAGGAACAACCAGAACTGCACGCCGTTGGGGATGCCGCCCTTGGCGATCATCTCAGGCACGGAGAAGGTCTGCTGATAGATGCCCAACCACAGGATGGCCAGCAGCATCAGGATGGAACCCGCCATGGTGTACAGGAAGAACTTCACCGCGGCGTAGATGCGGCGCGGGCCGCCCCAAATGCCGATCAGGAAGTACATTGGGACCAGGGTGAATTCCCAGAAGATGTAGAACAGGAACAGGTCCTGCGCGAGGAATACGCCCATCATGCCCACTTCGAGCAACAGGAAGAACATCATGAAGTCCTTCACACGCTCCTCCACCGCCGTCCAGGTGGACAGGATGGAGATGGGGGTCAGGAAGGCTGTCAGTAACACGAGCAGGATCGAGAGGCCGTCCACGCCCAGGTGATACTGGATGTTCCAGCCCGCGACGGTAATCCAGTCGTAAGGCTTGCCCAACTGCAGGGACGGATTCGACGCGTCGAACATCGAAAGCACCCACAGCGACAGGCCGAAGGTCACCAGGGTGGTGACCAGCGCCGTCCAGCGCAGGAGATTCTTCCGCTCGCCAGGGATGAAGGCCAGCGCCAGCACACCCAGCAGCGGGAAGAAGGTCAGGAGGGTAAGAGGTTGCGAAAGAAATTCCATGTCCGTTCCTCGTTTCTACGAGTTATTTCAGAAGCAGATAGCCCAGGATGATGACAACGCCCAGGAAGACCGAGAGCGCATACGAACGCACAAAGCCGTTCTGGAATTTGCGCGTGGTCCCCGAGAGCCATTGAGTGGCCTTGCCAAGACCGTTGGCAATGGCGTCGATCACTCGCTTATCCAGCCCCTCGTTGAGGGCGCTGTTGGAGAGCCAGTTGTAGGTGCCCGCAATGACCTTCTCGTGAACAAAATCGTGCCAGAATTCCCAGTCGATCTTGTCTGCCAGGAAGCGGGCGATGTCCACGTAGCGGTCGACGATGGCGAACCAGTAGCCCTCGTCCACAAACCATTTGTTCTCCATGCCGGTGAAGGCCAGGCCGAGCGGCTTCTTGAGCGGATCGGGCTGCCCCGCCTTGAGCGGATTGCGTCCATAGAGCAACCAGGAGACGAAGATGGCCGTGAGGGCCAGGACGGTGGATACGCCTGCCACAACCCCATTGAGCGGCATGGCTTCCACTTCGCCGAGAGTATGACCCAGCCAGTGGGTCAAGTTGTGGAAACCTTCAAAGGGCAGGTTGAGCGCGCCACCCAGCACGGAGAGCGCCGCCAGCACCATCAACGGGACGGTCATCACGGCGGGGCTTTCCTCGGCGTGTGCGGCCGCCTCGTGGCGGGCCTCGCCGAAGAAGACCATCCAGATCTGGCGTCCCATATAGAAAGCCGTCAGGAAGGCCGCGATGGTCAAAATCCAGTACACGCCCGTGTAATGCAGGTTGGCATCCAACAGGATTTCATCCTTGGACCAGAAGCCCGCAAACGGGACGATGCCCGCCAGCGCCAGCGTGCCGATCATGTACAGCCAGAAGGTCACGGGCATGGTCTTGCGCAGGCCGCCCATGTTGCGCATGTCGCCCGGGTCGAAGACTTCCTCGTGATGGTCTCCGTGGCCGTGTCCATGCGCGAGGTGGTGATGTCCGCGCTCCAGGCCGAGGATGACGGAACCCGCCGAGAGGAAGAGCAGCGCCTTGAAGAAGGCGTGCGTGATGAGGTGGAACATGCCCGCCACATACGCGCCCATGCCGACCGCCGCCACCATAAATCCCAACTGGGAAATGGTGGAATAGGCCAGCACCTTCTTGATGTCATATTGGCCGACCGCGATGGTGGCGGCAAAGAGGGCCGTCACCGCGCCGGTCATGGCCACGATGTATTGCGCCTCGGGGACCAGGGTATACAGCGGAGCCGAGCGGGTGATGAGGTACACACCCGCGGTGACCATCGTCGCGGCATGGATCAGGGCCGAGACGGGGGTCGGGCCCGCCATCGCGTCCGGCAGCCAGACGTAGAGCGGAATCTGCGCCGACTTGCCCGCCACGCCGATCAGCATGAAGAGCGTGATCAGGATGATGGTCGTGTGATCCGAGGCAGCCAGCGCAGGAGCGGCGGCAAAGACCTGGTCGAACTGGAAGGAGCCCAGGCGCCAGAACATCAGGAAACCCGCGATCAGGAAGCCGAAGTCGCCGATGCGATTGGTGATGAAGGCCTTCTTGGCCGCATTGGAGTTGGCCCACGAGGAGCGGCCGAGCGTGTCCATGTCGTACCAGAAGCCAATCAGCAGGAAGGAGCACAGGCCCACGCCTTCCCAGCCGACGAAGAGCATCATGTACGAGTCGCCGCTGACCAGGATCATCATGGCGGCGATGAACAAGTTCAGGAAGACGAAGAAACGCTGGTAGCGCGGGATGTCGTTCTTGAAGCGCACATCCTCGTGCATGTAGCCGATGGCGTAGATGTGGATCAGGGTGCCAACGCCCGAGACGACCAGCATCATGGTGGTCGAGAGTGAGTCGAGGCGGAAGGTCCAGTCGAGTTCGAGCGTGCCGATGTGGATCCACTGCGCAAACGGAACGGTCATCAGTTCACCGTGCGCCGCGGACACCGTATACGCCAACAGGGCAGAGACGACGAAGGCCGCGCCCGAGGCACTGGCCGCAATAGCGCCGATGGCTCTCTCGCCCCAGGGCTGTTTCATGAACCAGCCGCCGAGGAGGATGTTGAGGAGCAGGCCCACCAGGGGGGCGAAGATCAGCCAGGGGGCCAGGAATGCAAAACCGTGAGTTTCCATGCGTTATCCCTTCAGGCTGTTCATTTCGTCCACGTTGATGCTGTGGCGGCTCTTGAAGATTTGCACAATCAGCGCCAGGCCCACGGCCACTTCCGCGGCGGCCACCGTCATCACGAAGAAGACGAAGATCTGACCATCCAGGCTGCCATGCATGCTGGCGAACGAGACGAAGGCCAGGTTGGCGGCGTTCAACATCAACTCAACCGACATGAAGATGATCAGCGGATTGCGGCGGACCAATACTCCCATCGCGCCGATGGTGAACAACACCGCCGAGAGCAGGATGTAATAACTGATATCGACCATTATTTCTGGCCTCCTTTTTCCTGTTTGGTCAGCACGATCGCGCCGACCATGGCCACCAGCAACAGGATGGACGTCACTTCGAAGGGCAGGAGGTATTGGGTGAAGAGCGCCGTGCCGATCTCGCGCAGGGAGTCCATCGTGTTGAGGAAGGCATCCGGGCGGGCGATCACGCCAACGGCGGCATGGCGGCTGACCAGCAGGTACACCGTCTCGGCCACCAGCACGACCGCCAGGCCGAAGGCGGCCCAACGTTGTCCGCGCAGGACCTTGCTCGGGGCCAGGACTTCCGAGCCGAGCAGCATGATCACGAACAGGAACAGCACCATGATGGCACCCGCGTATACCGTCACCTGGGAGATGGCGATGAAGGGCGCACCCAGCAGCAGATAAAAGACCGCGATGGTGGCGAAGTTCAGCACCAGGAAGAGGGCCGAGTAGACGGCGTGCTTGCTCAGCAACATGCCGAGGGCCGTGGCCAGCGCCACCACAGCCAGGATAAGGAAGAGGATCAGGTCGATGCTCATAGACTAATCCTGTGGGTCTTTCATCTCGGGCACCGAGCGCTTGTACACGCCGGGTTCCACCTTGCGGGGCGTGATCATGGCGGTGTCGGGCACGGCTTCGAGCAGCATTTCCTTGGGGTAGATCGCCTGCCGGCGGTCGGTGAAGGACAGTTCGTAGTTGTCGCCCAGTACGATGGCCTCGGTCGGGCAGGCATCCTCGCAGAAGCCGCAATAGATGCAGCGCAGCATGTTGATCTCGTAAGTGGAGGCGTACCGCTCACCGGGCGAGAAGCGTTTCTCGTCCGTGTTCTCGGAAGCTTCCACGAAGATCGCGTCCGCGGGACAGGCCGCCGCGCACAACGAACAGCCGATGCACTTCTCCAGGCCGTTCTCGTAACGTTTCAATACGTGACGACCGCGGAAGCGCGGGCGGACTTCCCGCTTCTCCTCGGGATATTGCACCGTGACGGGTTTCTCGAACAGCGACGCAAAGGTGCGCGCCAACCCGCGGCTGAGTTCCCAGATCGGCTCAACGAATCGCATAGCTCTTTCTCCTCAAGGCCTGGTCGATCATGGCAGTCGCGAACAATCCCACGACAATCGAAACCACGGGGACCAGCCAGATGTAGCCTGGATTTAACTCCTGCGCCAGTAAAACACCCACTGCCGAGATGAACACCACCGCCAGCGAAAGCGGCAGCAACACCTTCCAGCCGAAGGACATCAGGCGGTCATAGCGGATGCGCGGCCAGGTGGCGCGGATCCAGATCATGAAGAACAGCAGGACGACAACTTTCAGCAACAGGTAGATCGGACCCAGCCACCAATTCTGATCCACGCTCAGGAAGGTATCCTTCAGGAACCAGAACTCGCGGTAGCCGCCGAAGAACAGCGTGGCCGCGATCATGCTGATGGCGATCATCTTCTGATATTCGGCCATGAAGAACAACGCGAACTTCATGCCCGAGTATTCGGAGTGGTAGCCCGCCGTCAGTTCCTGCTCGGCCTCGGGCATGTCGAACGGCGCGCGGTTGACCTCGGCCAGCGTCACGATCATGAAGATCAGCGCACCGACCGGCTGGACCACCGCGAACCACACACCCTTCTGCGCATCCACGATGTCGTGCAGGTTCATCGAGTTGCCCAGCAGGATGGCGGTCACGAAGCCCAGGCCCAGCGAGAGTTCGTACGAGATCATCTGCGCCGAAGAGCGCAGGCCGCCCAGCATGGCGTATTTGTTATTCGAGGACCAACCCGCCAACACGATGCCGTACACTGCGATGGACGCCACCGCCATCAGGAACAGTACGCCCACGTTGATGTTCGCCACCGAGAAAACGATCGTCCGCCCGAAGAGCGTGGTGGTCGGCCCGAACGGGATGACCGCCGCAATCACGATGGACGGCACCATTGTAATGATCGGCGCCCAGAAGAAGACCAGTTTGTCCGCCTTGGCGGGAGTCAGCTCTTCCTTGAAGATCAGCTTGACCGCATCCGCCACAGGCTGCAAGAGTCCCTGCCAGCCGGCGCGGTTCGGGCCGATGCGCACCTGGATCTTCGCCAACGCGCGGCGCTCATACAGCGTCAAATAGGCGAAGCCCGTCAGCAGGGCGAAGATCACGAACAGCGATTTGATCAGCCATTCAACCCAGATCGTCCAGTCCATATCAACTCACCTTCGCTTCGGCCAGGCCCAGCACCTGCACAGACACGGGCTCGCGCACTGCCAGCCCCATACTGCGCGGGACCAGCACCACGCCCGCCGAGATGGTATCGTCAATCTTCACAAGCGCTTCCGCGTTCAGGCCGTTGAAAGCCAGCGACACGCGTCCGCCCGCTCCCACGCCCAGGCGTTTGGCCGCCTCCGGGTGCAGGTTGACGGTCGGTTCGCCGATGCGCTGCGCCAGCAGTTCCGCCGACGCCACGGTCTGACCACGATCGTACAACTTCGTGACGGGGACCGCCAGCAGTTGATCTTCCCTGGGCCGCAGCACAGAGTCGGCGCGGACCTCGGGCAGGCTGACCGTTTCGCCGCGTTCCGCCGCCGTCGAGAGCTGGACTCCCAGCCCTTGCTTGTTCTCGTAGGTCGTACCGCCATAGTACAGGTCGCCGCGCCCGACAATGGGCCACTGCGACTTGACCTCGGCCAGCTTGTTGTAGTTCAGGCCCGCAAAGTCGTTCACGGCAACAGCTAAACGGTCGAAGGTGACCATGGCCGAGCCGTTCTCGGTGTTGAGTCCCAGGCGGCGACCGATCTCGCCCGCGATGGCAAAATCCGCCTTGGTCTCGCCGCGCGCGGGAACTGCCGCATAGAAACGCTGCACGCGGCGCTCGCCCGAGGTAAAGGTGCCCTCGCGCTCGGTGTAGGCCTGCGCAGGCAGGACCACGTCCGCCATGTGGGTGGTGAGGGTTTCGAGGATGTCCTGCGCCACGATAAAGCGCGCGCCCTTGAGGGCCAGCGCCAGCGCGGGATCGTCACCCGCGGGGTCCGCGCCGACGATGTACACGATCTTGTTCTTGAGCGCGGAAGCCAGGTCCGCTTCGGGGCGGAAGCCCATCTCCCAGGCGCCCTGGTCGTTGGCGCGCTGCCAGACGCCGATCAGGCCGTTGTTGGCCTTGCCGACGTGGTTGCTATCCTTGAGAAGTTTGGCGCAGGCCGCCGCCAGGTCCGCAGAGCCGCTCAGGCCCAGGCCGTCGCTTCCAAAGAAGACGACCGCGTTCTGCGCGTTCGCAAATTCCTGCGCGATCCTGCCATCGCCCTGCAGGTCGGCCACGGTCTTGACTTCGTCACCGTTGGCATAGCGGATAGCATACTTGGCAAAGCGTTCGAGCTTGGTGTGGCGCGAGTTGGCCACGATCAGGGTCGCGCCGCGGTCGGCAGCCTGCTTGACGCGCAGATACCAGACAGGCGCTTCTTCATATAAATCCGAGGCCACCACCAGGATCGCGTCACCCTTGCCGAGCTTGCCCAAGTCCGTGCCCTGGCCCACGCCGACCTGCGCGGTCAGATCGCCGCCGCCCATGTCGGTGTAGAGGATCGACTTGCCGCCCAGGCCATCGGCCAGGGACTTGAGGTTGAACAGGTCTTCGTTAGAGAGGCGGCCCGAGGCCAGCACCACCACGTCCGATTTGGAGGCTTCGAAGGTTTGGGTCACCAGTTCGAAGGCGTCCGTCCAGGAGGCTTTCGCCTGACGGATGGTCGGCTTGACCAGGCGCTGGGCACTCTCCGCGTAGTGATACGCGAAGCGGCCCTTGTCGCACATCCAGATCTCGTTGACTTCCTCGTTCTGGCGCGGCATGGCGCGTTTGATGACGATCTCGCCGCCCGCCTTGGCTTCGCGGCGGGTGTTGAAGGTGGTGTTGCAGCCAACCGGACATTGCGAGCAAACCGAGGCCGAGGCCTTGAGTTCCCACGGACGGGCGCCGAAGCGGAAGTCCGCGGTGGTCAGCGCGCCGACCGGGCAGATGTCGCTGGTATTGCCCGAGAAGGCGGAATCGAACCCGGGTTCCGAGAGCGAAACGATCTGGGTCATGCGGCCGCGCGCTTCGAAACCGAGCACGGCCTCGCCCACGATCTCGTCCTGGAAGCGGATGCAGCGCGCGCACTGGATGCAGCGTTCGCGGTCCAGCCAGATCAGTTCGCCCAGCGGGACGTGCTTGGCCAGATGCTGCTTCTCGTCGTAGAGGAAGCGGCTCTTGCCCGGGCCGTGTTCCACGGTCAGATTCTGGAGCGGGCATTCGCCGCCCTTGTCGCAGATCGGGCAGTCCAGTGGATGCGAGGTCAACAGGAATTCGAGCGTGCCTTTGCGGCCTTCTGTGACTTTGTCGGTCTGCGTCAGCACGACCATGCCTTCAGACACGGTGTTGGTGCAGGCCGTCTCAAGCTTGGGCATGAACTGGATTTTGGGCTGGCCGTTTTCCATCACGGCCTGGCCGGTGGCGCGGTCGATGACCGGGCGTCCAACTTCCACCAGGCACATGCGGCAGTTGCCGGCCGGTTCCATCTTCGGGTGGTAGCAGAAGACGGGGATGTCGATGCCCGCCATCTTGGCGGCATCCACCACGAGCGTCCCTTCGGGGACCGTGACCTGGACCCCGTCGATTGAAAGTGTTAGCTGTTTCGTCATGCGGACTCCGTTAAGCCTTCACCGCTTTTTGAAAGTCCTGCGGGAAGCGTTCGATGCCGGTCACCACCGCCATGGTGGCGAACTCGCCCAGCGCGCACAGGCATTTGCCCTGCATCTGCTTGGCCACGTTGAGCAGCAGGCTCACGTCGTTCTGCGAGCCTTCGCCCGAGTGGATGCGTTCGGTCAGATGCATCATCCAGTGGTTGCCTTCGCGGCAGGGGGTGCATTTCCCGCACGACTCATGCTTGAAGAAATGGATGGTCTTGTTGATGACCCAGTCGATGGAGACGGTGTCGTCGATGACGATCACCGAGGCCGAGCCGAGGTCCGCGCCCAGGGTGCGCACGCTGGCATAATCCATCGGCGTGTCGAGGGCCTTGTCGTCCACCACGATCAACGAGGAGGACGCGCCCGCGGGCATGATGGCCTTGACCGGGCGGTCGTCGAGGATGCCGCCGCCGTAGTTGTAGACCAACTCGCGGAAGGTCGTGCCAAACGGCAGTTCGTAGTTACCCGGCTTCTTGACGCGTCCCGAAAGCGAGAAGATCTTGACACCAGCGCTGTCGGGCGTGCCCATCGACTTGTACCACTCCGCGCCGTTGGCGAGGATGAGCGGCACGTTGGTGAAGGTCTCCACATTGTTGACGATGGTCGGCTTGCCGTACAAGCCATAGGCGGGCGGGAACGGCGGGCGGATGCGCGGCTGTCCGCGCTTGCCTTCGATGGATTCGAGCAGGGCCGTTTCCTCACCGCAGATGTAGGCGCCTGCGCCAAGGTGGGTGTAGATTTTCAGGGAATAGTCGCTGCCGAAGAGCTTCTCGCCCAGCAGACCAGCCTTTTCCATGTCGGCGATTTTCTCGTCGAGGAGGGCAGCCACCTGCCAGAACTCGCCGCGCAGGTAGATGTAGGCGGCGTTCGCGCCGACGGCATACGAGGCGATGGCGAGTCCCTCCAGGAATTGGAAGGGATTGCTCTCCATGATCTCGCGATCCTTGAAGGTGCCCGGCTCGGACTCGTCGGCGTTGGCGACTACGTAATGCGGCCAGTTCTTGTTGTCGATGAAGGACCACTTCATGCCGGTCGGGAAGCCCGCGCCGCCGCGGCCTCGCAGGCCCGAGGCCTTGACCACGTCGGTGACTTCGTTGGGTTTCATGGCGGTGATGGCCTTCTTGAAGGCCTCGAAGCCGCCGTTCTTCTGATAGACGTCGAGCTGGTTGAGATTCGGAATATCGCGGTGACGCAGGAGGACGTGTGCCATTACTTGACCTCCTTGCCCGCGCTCTTGAGCGCTTCGATCAATTCCAGGGTCTTGTCCACGGTCATGTTCTCGTGATATTGGATTCCATCGGGACCCTGGGTCTGGAACATGGGCGCCTTGTCGCAGGCCGCCAGGCACGTGACCGCTTCGAGCGTCACCAGGCCATCGGGCGTGGTCTCGCCAACCTGGATGCCGAGATTGCCGCACAAATCCGCAAGGAATTTGTCCGCGCCGCGCAGGGCGCAGGGCAGATCGGTGCAGACCTGCATGCGGTACTTGCCTGCCTTGTGATCGTGATACAGCGAGTAGAAGCCCACGATGGAGGCCACGTCCGTCTCGGTGATGTCGAGCATCTGGGCGATGTCCTTCAGCGCGTCCTTGGTGACGTAGCCTTCTTCACGCTGGGCCAGGTACAACAATGGCATGACCGCCGAGCGCTTGTGCTCCGGCGGATACTTTGCCAGGATCTGATTTACTTCGTTTGGATATTTTTGCGCCAGACTCATCGGTCAATATCTCCGAGCACGATGTCGGTGGAGGCGAGGATCGCCACCAGGTCCGCCACGAGATGTCCCTTGACCATCTTGGACAGCGGGGACAGATTATCGAAGGAAGGCGTGCGCATGTGCACGCGATAGGGCTTGGGGCCGCCGTCGCCTTCGAGGAAGACTCCCAGTTCGCCGCGCGGCGATTCGACCGCGCTGTAGATGGACGCCTTCGGGGCAGGGAAACCCTCGGTCCACAACTTGAAGTGATGGATAAGCGCCTCCATGCTGGTGCCGATCTCCGAGCGGGGCGGCGGGACGAACTTGCGGTTGTCCGAGCGGACGGGGCCGAGCGGCAACTTGTTGAGCGCCTGCTCGACGATCTTGAGCGACTCGCGCAATTCCTGCACGCGCACCAGGTAGCGGGCGTAGGTATCGCCCTCAGTATGCACGGGCACGTTGAAGTCGTACTGTTCGTAGCCCATGTACGGACGGGCCTTTCGCAGGTCCCAGTTGACGCCCGAGGCGCGCAGCATCGGACCGGTCACACTGTGGGAGAGGGCGGTGGCCGCGTCCAGTTTGCCGATACCCAGCATACGGTCCAGGAAGAGCGGATTGTTGGTCAGCAGGGTTTCGTATTCGTCGATGCGGCGCGGGAAGATCTTGATGAAGTCGCGCACGGCCTTCTCGAACTCGACCGGTACGTCGCGCCACACCCCGCCGGGGCGGATGTAGGTGGTCATCATGCGCTGGCCCGAGACCAGTTCGAAGATGTCGAGGATTTGTTCACGCTCGCGGAAGCAGTACAGGAACATGGACATGGCCGCCAGGTCCAGGCCCGAGGTGCCCAGCCAGACCAGGTGCGAGGCGATGCGCTGCAACTCGCTCAGGATGACGCGCAAGGCCTGGGCGCGGACCGGCACATCCAGGTCCACCAGCTTCTCGACCGCCATCACGTAGGCCAGGTTGTTGCCCATCGTGTTCATGTAATCGAGGCGGTCGGTCATCACTTCGGCCTTTTGGTAGGTCTTGGCCTCCATGTTCTTCTCGACGCCCGTGTGCAGGAACCCGACATCGGGAATGCAACTGATGACGGTCTCGCCGTCGAGTTCGAGCAGCAGGCGCAACACGCCGTGCGTGGACGGATGCTGGGGCCCCATGTTCAACAGCATGGTCTCACCCGTGAGCGCGCGCTCCGAGACGAGGTGCCGGTATTGGTCGACAGAGACTTCTTGTAACTGAGACATGGCTATTCCTTCGCGTACGGCTTGCGCAGGTCAATGTCTTCGAAGTTGAAGGTGAACTGCGGCTCTTCGTAGCCCAGCGGATAATCCTTGCGCAGCGGATGCCCGTCGGAATCTTCGGGCATCAGGATGCGGCGCGGGTCGGGATGGCCCTCGAACTGGATGCCGAACATGTCGAGCAGTTCACGCTCGCGCCAATTGGCCGAGTCGAACACGCCCGCGGCGGTCGGGACCGTGGGGCTGTCCCCGTTGACCGGGACGCGCAACTGGAAGGTGATGTTCTGCGCCAGCGAGGACAGCTGGTAGATGACGTGAAATCTCGGCGAAGTCTGTGGCCAGTAATCCACGGCCGTCTGCGCCGAGAGCAATTCGAACTGATGCTGGTCGCGCAGCAGGGTCAGCGCTTCGACGATCTGCGCGGGCTGGACGAAGTAATGCACCTCGCCACGGAACTCCTCGAACGAGCCGCCGAACTTCGCCTGCAATGCCTTTACGATGGGTTCAAGTTTTGCTTCCATGCTTTCTCCGCTCCCTGTACCCTTGTGGTACAGGAGGCCGCCCTGCGGCGGCCAGAGCCTTCTTATTTTTCCTGGGTCGGCACGAACTTGTCGGCCTTGACCTTTTCGTACAGGGTCATCACCCCGTGGATCAGGGCCTCGGGACGCGGCG
This sequence comes from uncultured Anaerolineales bacterium, assembly GCA_937928015.1. Classification (GTDB taxonomy): domain Bacteria; phylum Chloroflexota; class Anaerolineae; order Anaerolineales; family Villigracilaceae; genus JACPVF01. The sequence continues at coordinate 28,229 of CALFXA010000239.1, forward strand.
GGCAGCCCGCCACGTACACATCGACCGGGACGACCTCGTCCACACCCTGTAAAATGGCGTAGTTGTTGAAGACGCCGCCGCAGGAGGCGCAGTCGCCCATGGCGATCACCCACTTGGGTTCGGGCATCTGGTCGTACAGGCGGCGCAGCACCGGGGCCATCTTGCGCGAAACGCGCCCGGCCACGATCATCAGGTCCGACTGACGGGGGCTGGCGCGCATCAATTCCATGCCGAAGCGGCTCATATCATAACTGGAGGACTGGGCGGACATCATCTCGATGGCGCAGCAGGCCAGGCCGAAGAGCATCGGCCACATGGCGTTGGTGCGGCCCCAGTTGACGACGTTTTCCAACGTGGTCGTCACCACGCCCATATTGCCGAGTTTTTGTTCTACTCCCATTCAAGGGCTCCTTTCTTCCACGCGTAAAAATAACCGACCAGTAAGATCGTAATGAAAATGACCATTTCCGCCAGGCCGAACCAGGTCAACTGACGGAAGACCACCGCCCACGGCAGGAAGAACACCACTTCGATGTCGAAGAGGATGAACAGCACGGCGATTAAATAGAAACGGACGGGCATGCGCCGCGTCCCCTCACCGTACGGACTCATGCCTGACTCGTAAGGCATGGACTTTGCTTCTGATTTCTTTTGCGGACCGAAGATCGTCCCCAATCCCACCGCGATTAGCGCCACCGCAGTGGATAGCACCAACAGAACGGCTATGGCAATGTACTCAATCAGCATGGAATCCTCTTTGAACGTGAAAAATACCACGTAGTTCGGTGAAGTATATCATAAAGGTCTTAAACGAGTAAATCAATGTGTCACATTTCACAAAAGTGGACGATGATGGTCATATTGGCAAATAATAGTTTCTTTGGCATGAAAAAGAGGCGTCAATAATTTGACTGCCTCTCTATCAACAATACTTATATCGTCAGGATGATGTGGCTGGCATCATCCCAAATAGTCGCGCAACTGTCGGCTGCGCGTGGGATGCCGCAGCTTGCGCAACGCCTTGGCCTCGATCTGGCGGATGCGTTCACGGGTGACGCTGAAGTAGCGGCTGACCTCCTCGAGGGTGTGGTCCTTGCCGTCCATCAGGCCGAAACGCAATTCCAGCACCTGGCGTTCGCGGTCGGAGAGAACTGTCAGCGCGTTCTGCACCTGCTCACGTAGCATCTCGCGGTCAGCGGCATCCATCGGCTCCAGGGCGTCCTCGTCCTCGATGAAATCGCCCAGGGAGCTGGAGTCCTCGTCACCGACGGGACCCTCCAGCGAGACAGGTTCCTCCGCCGAACGCAGGATGCGGTCCACTTTCTTGGTGGCATATTCCCAATGATTCTGAATGGCAGACGGGACCGGCGTCCCTTCAGCCTGAGCGCGCACAATGGCCTGGACCTCGGAGGCGGGCAGGTAGCCGATTTCGAGGGCCAGTTCTTCGTTGGTGGGATCCCGTCCTAGGGTCTGCGTGAGGTGACGCTGGGCGCGCAGGATGCGCGTGATCGATTCGAACAGATGCACCGGGATACGGATGGTGCGCGCCTGGTCCGCGATGGAGCGGTTGATCGATTGGCGAATCCACCAGGTGGCGTAGGTGCT
>CALFXA010000240.1 GCA_937928015.1 uncultured Anaerolineales bacterium
TTTTTTAATGATACGGCGCCCACCGAGATCTACACTCTTTCCCTTCACGACGCTCTTCCGATCTCCCGACGCGGTCATCGCCGACTTCTATCGTCTGGCCGACGCGCTGTTCTTCCCCAGCCGCGAAGAGGGCTTCGGAATTCCCATGATCGAGGCGGGCTTCAGCCACATTCCCGTCTTCTGCGCCGATATTCCCGTGCTGCGCGAATTAGGCGGAGAGGATGCCAGTTACTTCTCCCCCGACGCCGACCCGCGCGCCGTGGCGGATCAGGTCCGTCAACGCATGAACGGCGAGGCCACCTCGCGTTGGGCGCGCCGCGCCCGGCAGGGATATACCTGGGCGCAGATTTATTCTTTGAAGATCGAGCCTTTGCTCAGGAGGCATGATGATGAGTAAGAAAATACATCCTGTAAAGACTGTTTTGGTGCCGATCGATCCGCTGTCGAACGGTGAGAATTTGTTGGCAATCGCCAAGGCGGTAGCCGCGCAGGTGATCCTGGTGGGCGTCGTGCCCATCGAGGATGGACAGCCCGTCAGCGCGGGCGCACAGACGGCGCGACTCGTGCGCAAGCGCCTGCTCGCCCTGGACGACGACACCACCCGTTACAAATCCACGGTGATCGTGTCGTCCACGCCCTGGCAGGACCTTCAGACCGTCATTGCCAACGAAAAGCCCGACCTGTTTCTTGCCGAGTGGCGGGACGGACAGATCACCTTCGGCGTGTCCAGTGCAGAACTGTTTTCCAACCCGTCCTGTAATGTGGCCATTGTGCGCGGCGCGCACCACACCCGCTTCGACCGTACCCTGGTGGCGGTGCGCGGCGGTCCGCATGCCGAACTTGCATTGCAAATCGGCATGAACATCCACCCGCGGCAATTGGATTTGCTGCACATCGCCCTGACGGGGGCCGTCACCGACGCACCCTTCAAGGGTATCCAGCACATTTTGCATCAATTGCCCGAGGTCAACCCACGCTCCATCACCACCGACGACGCGGTCCGCACCTTGTACGAAGAGTCGGGCCAGTACGACGCGGTGATCCTGGGCGCTTCCGCCAGCAAGAGCATGGGAGTATCGCAGTTGGGACCCGTCTCCGAGAAATTGCTGCGGGAATCCACAGCCACGGTCATCGTGGTGAAGAGTCAGCGGCCGATGAGCGAGACCATGCTGGACGAAAGCGTCGGTTCGAAGGCCATCTCGATCCTGGTGGACAAGTGGTTCGCCGAAAACACCTTCCATGCCGACGAGTTTTCGAATTTGAAACAACTGATGGATTTGAAGGAAAAACAAGGTACCACCATCAGCCTGGCCCTGCCTGCTTTGAATGAAGAGGAGACCGTCGGTAAGGTGATTCGAACCATCAAGAAGGCCTTGATGGACAAGATTCCCTTGCTCGATGAGATCGTGCTGATCGACTCTGCCTCGACCGACCGCACGCGGCAGATTGCCGAGAAGTTGGGTGTGCCCGTGTACATCCACCAGGAATTGCTGCCAGAATTGGGGTCGCGGCGCGGCAAGGGTGAGGCGCTGTGGAAGAGCCTGTTGGTTTCCAAGGGCGACATCGTCGCTTGGATCGACACGGACATTGTCAACATCCACCCGCGCTTTGTGTATGGCATCGTCGGTCCGCTGTTGTTGAACTCGAACATCCAGTTCGTGAAGGGCTTTTATCGGCGGCCGCTCAAGGTGGGAGACAAGGTCCAGGCGGGGGGCGGTGGGCGCGTCACCGAACTGGCGGCGCGGCCCCTGCTGAATCTGTTCTATCCTGAACTATCGGGCGTGATCCAGCCGCTTTCGGGCGAATACGCCGGCAGGCGTGGCGCTTTGGAACAGGCCTCCTTCTTTTCGGGCTATGGCGTCGAAACAGGCCTGCTGATCGACATCTTCGACCGCTACGGTCTGCACTCGATTGCACAGGTCGACCTGCTGGAACGCATCCATCACAATCAGGAATTGGAGGCGCTCAGCAAGATGTCCTTCGCGATCATCCAGACCGTGCTGCACAAACTCGAAGCCCGCTACGAACGCGCCATCGTGGAGGACGTCAACAAGACCATGAAGCTGATCCGTTATTCCAATGGCGGGTACTTCCTCGATGTGGAGGAGGTGGCCGAGTTGGAGCGTCCGCCGATGATACGTGTCCCCGCCTATCAGGAGCGATGTAAATCATGACGATGCTTTGCCTGATTCGCCACGGACAAACCGACTGGAACCTGGAAGGCCGCTACCAGGGACAGACCGACGTTTCCTTAAATCACAAGGGCCTCGCCCAGGCGGAGAGCACGGCTCAAAGATTGCAAGGGAAGACCTTCGCTGCGCTCTATTCCAGCGACCTGAAGCGGGCGCTGCAAACGGCGGAAGCTGTCGGGGCGGCCCTTCATCTTCCCCTCCAGCCCGAGCCGCGTCTGCGCGAGATCAACCAGGGGCAATGGGAGGGCCAGCTTGTGGACGTGATCAAAGCCCGCTACGTCGATCTCTGGCAACAGCGTTCCACCGACCCTGCCAGCGTCCGCCCGCCCGGTGGAGAGACGGTGAGGGAGGTGGCGGAGCGCGTCCACGCGGCGCTGGACGATATTGCCCGCCGTCATCCCAACGGGTTCGTAGTGATCGTCTCACATGGACTGGCGCTTGCCACCGCCATCTGCGCCGCGCGCGGCGTGGACGCAGGTCATGCCTACGAATTCATCCCCGATAACGCCAGACCCGTCTGGGCGGAGTGGCAGGCTGGGTAAGGAAATCCGCGTGTAGCAAACCGCCCTGTCAGGTTATACTGGTAGGGCGGTTCATTATATGAGCAACTCTTCTTCGTTGACCTGGGACGTGATCGTAGCGGGCGGCGGGCCCGCGGGATTCTTTGCCGCCATCCGTTGCGCGGAGTTGAATCCGCGCCTGAAAGTGCTGATTCTCGAAAAGGCGCAGCACCCGTTGGGCAAGGTGCTCATCTCGGGCGGCGGGCGCTGTAACGTGACGCACGCCTGCTTCGAGCCCGCGCAACTTGTCACCTATTATCCGCGCGGAGGCATGGCTCTGCGCGGCGCATTCACGCGCTTCCAGCCTGCGGACACGGTCAAGTGGTTTGCCGCTCACGACGTGACGCTCAAGACTGAAGCGGACGGGCGCATGTTCCCCGTCACCGATTCGTCTGAGACGATTGCGGATTGTTTGCGCGAGAGCGCACGGGAAGCAGGCGTCAAAGTCTGGACGGGCACGAGTCTGCTGGATGTGAAGAAACTGCGCGTGGGTGGCTTCTGGTTGGAGGTCCGTAGAGACAAAGAGACGCTGACCCTGCAAGCCGAAAAGGTGTTGTTGGCCACGGGCAGCGACTCGAAGACACGCGAGGTCGTCCAATCGTTGGGACATTCCATCGAGGAACCGGTGCCGTCGCTGTTCACGTTCAATGTCAAGGATTCGCGCATCGATGGGCTGGCAGGCGCGTCGGTGGAAAATGTGACCGTCAAGATGGACGCCCTGACCCAGCAAGGTCCGTTGCTCATCACGCACTGGGGTCTGAGCGGACCCGCCGTGCTGCGCCTTTCGGCGTGGGGCGCGCGTGAACTGCACGCGCAGAAATATCACACGTCCATCACGGTCAACTGGCTGGGTGAGATGACCTTCGACAAGGCACTGGAAATCTTGCAGCGCAATAAAGATTGGAAGGACAACGCGCGCAAGAAGATCTCCACGCACCCCGCTTTTTCGCAGATCCCCGTCCGTTTGTGGAAGCAACTGGTTCAATTTCTCGGCGAGAAGAACTGGGCCGATATTTCCAAGGCTGAGTTGCGCAAGCTGGTGTCTGAACTAACCGCGGGTGAGTTCAGCGTCACAGGCAAGGGACAATTCAAGGAAGAGTTTGTCACCTGTGGCGGTGTACGTCTCGACGAAGTGGATTTCAAGTCCATGCAAAGCCGCCTCGTGCCCAACCTGTTCTTTGCGGGCGAGGTGCTCGACATCGACGGCATCACGGGGGGATTCAACTTCCAGTCTGCGTGGACGACGGGCTGGCTGGCGGGCAGCGCGCTGGCTGTTTCGCCTTGAGCATTGTATCTATTCGAGCCTGAAAAAGACATCCCGCCGAGAATTTCGGCGGGATGTCTTTTTATACGCTCTTCAAGTATTCGCGGATCAACAGCGCCGCAGTCGCGCCCTCGCCTGCCGCCGCGGCCACCTGCTTGGTGCTGCCCTGACGCACGTCCCCGGCTGCGAAGATGCCTGGGACGCTGCTCTCCAGGAACATGGGTTCGCGTCCCCCGAAGGCGGGAATCTGCCTGCCGTCGTGGATCAGGTCATGGCCTGTTACCACGAAGCCCCATGGATTTTTCTCCACGTTTGTTGCGTTGAGGGCGCTCGTGTTGGGCGTCAGGCCGATGAAGATGAACACGCCCGACGGGTGGATGGTCTCCTCCGTATCCGTTCCGCCGTCCTTGATGGTCACGGCCTTCAGTTTGCCGCCCGCGCCGCTGAAACTCTGCACCTCGGTGTTGAAGCGGACCTCGATTTGCGGATGCTCGAACACCTTGTCCTGGATGATCTGGCTGGCGGTCAACTTGTCGCCGCGCACCAGCAGGGTCACCTTCTCGACGAATTTCACCAGGAACAGGCTCTCCTCCGCCGCGCTATTTCCGCCGCCGACCACTGCCACGGATTGGCCTTTGTAGAACGGACCGTCGCAGGTGGCGCAGAAATGGATTCCCGCGCCGATGAAATCATCCTCGCCTGGCGCGCCCAGACGTTTGTAGCGGCTGCCCGTGGCAATCAACATCGCCCGCGCCGAATATTCGCTGCCGTCGGCGGTTTGCACGGAATGGTAATTGTCATGCGTGCGGATGTGGGTCACGTCCTGCGCTTGCAGCATTTCCACGCCAAAGCGCTCCGCCTGCCTGCGGAGTTGAGAGGCGAACTCCGACCCCAGCACGCCGTCTGCAAAGCCGGGGAAGTTATCCAGCCGCTCGGTGGCCGCCGCCTGTCCGCCCCAGGCCGCTCGCTCAATCACCAGGGTGTCGATGCCTTCGCGGGCGGTATACAGTGCAGCAGTCAGACCCGCGGGTCCGCCGCCGATCACGATCAAGTCATAGTGGCTGCGGGAGGCGCTGGTCTTCAGGCCCAGTTTTGCCGCCAGCTCCGCGTTGGACGGCTCGACCAGGATCGAACCGTCTGCGAATTCGATGGTTGGGATGATGCGTTTGCCTTCATTCCTTTGCAGGACGTAGGCCTCGCCCGCCTTATCCTGCTCAATGTCCACCCAGCGGTAGGGGATTTGATGTTCGCCCAAAAACTGTTTGCTGCGCCTGCAATCGGGACACCAATACGCGCCATAAATCGTAATGTCCATTTGTTGCTCCTCTGGGTTTTGAAGCGCAGGCTGGGCAGGTTCTTACGCCTTGCGGATAGTTCCCCTCATTTCAAAGCAGATCGAGCACCGCCTGCATTGCCGTAGGGACGGCGGCCTCCACCTCAGGCGAAAGCTCCTCGGAGAAGTCGTGCACGGTCCGGGCCTCGATGGCGACCACCATGACCTCGTCAGGCAGGGTGAGTCCCATGCGGCGGCCTGTTTCGAGGGCGGTCAGCAGCGACGTGTCGTGCGCGGAAGCGGAGTGACTCTCGGCGGCGTTGGGCAGCTCATTCAACGGGAACAGGCTCACGGTCCCCACTGGACTTTGGCCTGTTTCCATTGAATCGACCAGGATCGCGCGCTGATAGCCTTCCAGCCGTTCCATCAGCGCGAGTCCGCCGAGGGAGGCGGTTTCCACAACTGTGGACGGTGGACGATGGACGGTGGGGGTGAGCGCCTCGACAACTCTCCAGCCGACGCCGTCGTCGCTGAGGATGGGGTTGCCGAGGCCGATGATGATGGTTCGCATGTTGTTTGTTCGCAGGTTTGGCAGATTGCAAGTTGAATGTCAACAACCTGCAATCTGTCACCGTTTCAACACATCCACGATCTCGCCCTTGGCATCGTGAATGGTCACTTGCAACGGCATCTGTCCGGGCAGGGAGTGGGTGGCGCAGCCGAAGCACGGGTCGTAGGCGCGGAAGGCCATCTCGACCATGTTGAGCATCGGCTCGGTGACCATGCTTCCCTTTTTGATCAGGCTGCGAGCGGCCTTGTTGATCGACATGCTGATGGGCGCGTAGTTGTTGGTGGTGCCGACAATCAGGTTGACCTTGGTGAGCAGGCCGCGCTCGTCGGTGACGTAGTGGTGGGTGAGCGTCCCGCGCGGGGCCTCGACGATGCCGACGCCTTCGGTGGGCGTCTCGGTCGGGATGGTGTGGACGTGCGGCGAAGTGATCTCGGGGTCGCGCACCAGTTCCAGCCAGCGCTCGGCGGCGTAGAGCAGTTCGACCAGCCGCGCCCAGTGGATGGCCAGCCGCTGATGGACGGGTTTTCCGCCCAGCGTGCCGAAGAAGCGTTCGTACTCTTCCTGCGCGAGTGGGGTGGCCATGCCGTCGGCGGCATTCAGGCGCGAGAGTGGGGTGGCCATGTAAACGCCCGAGTCCATGCCGTCGACGAAGCCCTTCCAGCCGACCTTCTTGAGGTACGGGAACTTCAGGTACGTCCACGGCTCGACGTGTTCAGCGATGTGTTCGGCATAATCCTGGGGCGCATACTTGACGAACTCCTTGCCCTCGGGATCGACCACGCGTACCTTGCCGTCGTAGAAGTTGATCTTGTTGTTCTCGTCCACCAGGCCCATATAGTAGGTCTTGTGGTTGTACACGTCACCCAGGATCAGGTCGACGTACTGCTTGTTGCCCAGCACAATGTCGGTGAAGAGCTTGAGCGAGAACTGCGCGAACTCGACAGCGTACTTGCCCATCTCCTCGATATGGTCGCGTTGCTCGGCGGTGATGCCCTTGGTCAGGCCGCCAGGGATGGAGGTGCAGGGGTGCACCTTGCGTCCGCCGATGATCTCGACCGTGTCGTGGCCGAACTTGCGCATCTGGATGACCTTGCCGCCGATCTCCAGCCCGACCTTGTGAATCACGCCCAGAATGTTCCTCTCGGCGACGGGTGCGTCGGGTCCCATGACGAAATCGGGGCCGCCCAGCGCGTAGAAGTGGGTGGTATGGTCGGTGCAGTAGAAAGCCATGTAGAGCAGTTCGCGCAGTAGTTTGGCCGTGCGCGGCGGGTCGACGTGGTAGACCATGTCGGCGGCTTTGGCGGCAGCCATGTGGTGCGCCTCGGGGCACACGCCGCAGATGCGGTTGGTCAACAGCGGCATCTCCTCCACGGGGCGGCCGACGCAAAAGCGTTCGAATCCACGCAGCTCGGGGATCTGGAAGTAGGTGTTGGACACGTCCCCTTCGTCGTTGAGGAATATCTCGATCTTGCCGTGGCCTTCCAGACGGGTGATGGGGTCGATGGTGATTCGTTGAGCCATGCTTAACTCCTTGGGAAGGGCGGGGCGGGTTCTTGCCAGCCGTTGCCCTTTAGGTCAGGTTGGATTACTGTCGTGAAGAGTTTTGACAAAGTGTGCCCGCGCCTCGATCTCTTCCAGTTTAAGAGAGGCATGCTTGGATGCTTCCACCATTAACTGTTTGGCGATCTCCGCAGGCAGATCTTTCAGCTTTTCGATGGAGTATCCCTGTTCGCGCAGATACTCTTCGATCAAAGCCTTCTGAAGCTGGATGTTCGGGTCTGAAGCGAGATTCCCGTCGGACTGTTGAACGTTCATGGTCAACCTCCAATTTCAATGCTCACTCTCCGCGTTACAAAAGCACTCTTCACGGGACACGAATCGCGTCTTAAGCCTTCTCCCAGGCAGACTTACCTGCCCGCAGCAGCGACCCTGCCAGGTTGAAGCGGTAGAACTGTCCCGCGGGGTCGGGGATGCCGTCCAGGATGCGGTCGATCTCGTCGGGTTCCTTGGCGTCGATGACCGAGGCAAAGGCTGAGACCAGCCGCGCGCCGTAGTCGACGACGCCCTCGGCAGGACCGTAACAGCCGATACATTGCGCCCCCGCCGTTGGGCAGCGGGCATTGCAGCCCGAGCGTGTGGCGACGCCATTGCAAGGGATGCCCTGTTCGAGCAGGCACAGGTCGGGATCGATCTCCTGTCCGAAGATGCGATTGAAGGAGGTGATGGTCTTGACGTTGCGCGCGCGCTGGCATTCATCGCACACGGTGGAATTGCCCGCGCCGATGACGGATCCCTTGGGCGGCAGCTCCGCCTTGCCTTGCAGCACTTGGATGACGAGGTCGATCACCGCCGCGATCTGGTGACTCTCGGGCGGGCAGCCAGGCATGTAGTAATCCACGTCCACCACCTGGTCGAGGGTCTTGAGCGTCGGCAAAATCTTTGGAATGCAGATCTCGCCCTCGGGCACGTCGTAGGAGGTCATCGGGTAGACCTGCTTTGGGTTGTCCGTGCTGACGGTGTTGAATGCCGTGTGGACGATCTCGCGTGCGTCGCTCAAGTTGGCCAGCCCAGGCACGCAGCCTTCGTTGGCGCACGAACCAAAAGCCACCAGAATCTTCGATTTCTGACGCAGCAGCTTGGCGATGTGCTCGTTCTCATCGGTGCGGATGCCGCCGTTGAAGAGCGTCAGCAGGATTGAGCCGTCTTGCATGGCTTCCACATCCTTGTACTTGGCGTCCATCGCCACGGGCCAGAAGACCACGTCGAAGTTGGCGTCCACATCCAGAATCTTCTCGTTGGTATTGAGCACCGCGATCTCGCAGCCGCCACAGGAGGCCGCCCAGTACATTGCGAATTTCGGCTTGTCACTCATGCGGGCACCTCCATTTCGGACAGTGGACTATGGACGGTGGACGGTTCTTCATCGTCTGGCACTCCCCAGTGCAGTGGACCTAGCGCACGGATCTCCTCGACGAAGATGTTGATCTCGCTGGCGAATCTGGCTCCCTCTGCGGCGCTGGCCCAGATCAATTTAACGCGACCAGGCTCCAGCCCTAGCCCGACCAGGGTCCGCCGCATGAGTTGGAAGCGGCGCAGGGCCTTGTAATTCTGTTCGAGGTAGTGACATTCTCCAGGGTGGCAGCCCGTGATGATGACGCCGTCCGCGCCGCTGGCGAGGGCCTTGAAGACAAAGGTCGGGTCGAGGCGGCCCGAGCACATCAGTCGCACCAGCCGCACGTTGGGCGGGTACTTGATGCGGGCCGTGCCAGCCAGGTCGGCAGCGCGGTAGGAGCACCAGTTACAGGTGAAGCCGATGATGGTGGGTTCGAATTTGTAGGTCATGGTTCCTCCTACGCCGTCACAGGCTCGTCGATGTTGAGCAGCAACAGGCCTTCGATCTGCGAGAGGATCTGGTCGTTGCTGAAGGCCGTTCCGCTGATGGCGCCCGCAGGGCAGGCCGCCACACAGGTCCCGCAGCCCTGGCACAGCGCCGCGTTGACCAAACTCACGCCGCGGTCCTCGTCGAAGCTGATGGCGTTGTACGGGCACAGGTTGTTGCAGATGCGGCAGCCCGAACACTGGTCCTGGTTGACGCTGGCGCGCACGGGCTCGATGGAAATTTCCTTTTGCTGGATCTTGCCCAGTACGCGCGCCGCCGCCGCCGCTCCCTGCGCCACGCTGGAGGGAATGTCCTTGGGGCCTTGCACACAGCCCGCGATGTAGATGCCCTCCGTCATGGTCGAGATCGGATCGAGCTTCGGGTGCTTCTCGATGAACCAGCCGTCCGACGAACAGGATAGGCCGAAGCGTTTGGCCGTTTCCTTGGCATCGTAGCGCGGCTGCAAACCCGTCGACAGGATGACCATGTCCACGGGGATGCGGCGCTGTTTGCCCGCCAGGGTATCTTCCACCTGGACGATGAGATGACCGTCCTCGTCAGGGCGGCGCGGGACGTCGGTGATCTCGGCCACCTTGCCGCGCACGAAGAGCGTCCCTTCTTCGAGCACGCGCTGATAGAACTCGTCGTAAGCCTTGTAGGCCGTGCGCATGTCGATGTAGAAGTTGTAGACGATGGCGCCCGTCCGTTCGTGGACGAGATGCGCAAACTTGAGTCCTTGCATGCAGCAGATGACCGAGCAGTAGTTGTTGAAGTTGCGGTCGCGTGAGCCCACGCAGTGCACGATGCCGACCGCCTTGGGTGTGGTCTTGCCGTCGCGCAACACAATGTTGCCGTTGGTGGGTCCCGCCGCGTTGCTGAGGCGTTCAAACTCCAGGCTGGTGAACACGTTCGGCAGGCGTCCGTAGCCGTAGTTGGTCACGCGCCGCGCGTCGAACAGGTCGTAGCCTGTCGCCAGCACGATGTTGCCCACTTGCAGGGTCAGGATTTCATCCTGCTGCTTGAAGTCAATGGCGTTGGTCGGACAGAATTTTTCGCAGGCCTTGCAGGTGCCCTTCTCGAAGTAGGTGCAATTCTCCACGTCCATGACGGGGTACTTGGGCACGGCTTGCGGGAAGGGCGTGTACACCGCCTTACGATAGCCCAACCCTGCCTCGTATACATCGTCGATGACCTTCTTCGGGCATTTCTCCTGACAGATGCCGCAGCCCGTGCATAGGTCCTCGATCACCTTGCGCGCCTTCTTACGCACGGTCACGGTGAAGTTGCCCACGAAGCCGTCCACTTTTTCGACCTCACTCCAGGTCAACAGCGTGACGTTGGGATGCGTGCCCACCTGCACCATCTTGGGGGTCAGAATACAGGCCGAGCAATCCAGGGTGGGGAAGGTCTTGTCGAATTGGGCCATGTGCCCGCCGATGGAGGGTTCGCGCTCGACGAGGTAGACGTGATAGCCCGCGTCCGCGATTTCCAGCGCCGATTGAATCCCTGCGATGCCGCCTCCCACTACCAGCGTGTCGGGGTGGATCGGGACGCGCAGTGGCTCCAGCGGGGCATGGCGGATGACACGTTCCACGCCGCCCGAGACGACCGCCTTGGCCTTGGCCGTGGCAGCCGCCTTGTCGGTATGCACCCACGAGACCTGCTCGCGGATCGAGACCAGTTCACACAGATACGGGTTCAAGCCCGCGTTCTTGCAGGCCGTGCGGAAGGTGTGTTCGTGAAGGTGGGGCGAACAGGCCGCCACCACCACGCGCGTCAACTCCAATTCCTTGATATCCTTCTCGATCAGCTCCTGCCCGAGGCTGGAGCACATGAACTTGTACTCGCGTCCGATCACCACCCCGCGATGTTCCAACTGCGCGGCGGCCCACTCCGCCACTTCCTGGACGTCCACTACACCTGCGATGTTCGTGCCGCAGTGGCAGACGTATACGCCGATCCTTTCTTCGCCCTTCGACTCGCTCAGGGCAAGCTTTGGGCTGGTCCCGCCATGTTGAGTCATTTCACCACCTTACCCTTCTCCGTGTGCATGTTGCGCCGTGGTAGGGGGGCGGGCATCGGCAGGCTGCCGTCCTTCTTGGGGCGAGCCGTCCCTGTGGGGATTTCGGCAGGATGCTCGATGCCGATCTTCGCCAGCGCATTACGCGCGCTGACCAACTCCAGCCCGAATCCCAGGTCTTTGGCTTCCAGCCCAAAGGCCAGTCCCATCAACTGGGTGAAGAAGATGACGGGCATGCGGTAGCTTGTGTGGAAGAACTTGTTGGTTTCACTCTGATAGGCGTCCAGGTTCATCTGGCACATCGGGCAGAGCGTAGCCATCAGGTCGGCCTGATGCTCGTCGGCGGCGGAGACCAGGCGGCGGATCAACTCAAAGGCCGTGTCAGGGCTGATCTGCGTCATGTGTCCGCCGCAGCACTCGGTCTTGAGCGGGAACTCGATCACATCCGCGCCGAGGGCGTTGAGCAGCCGATCCAGTTCCACGGGATATTCGTAGTCCGACCAGCGATGCTCGTAGTCGGGACGCGGCACCATGCAGCCGAGGTAAGGCGCCACGCGCAACCCCGTCAGCGGGCGGACCACCTTGCTTTTAATGGTATCCAGCCCCACGTCATAGACCAGCACATCGAGCAGGTGACGAATATCGAGCGAGCCAGGCTTGTAGGAAAGTCCACCCGCCGCCAGCGCCTCGTTGACGTGTTGCCCAAGCACGGGCTGTTCCTGCATGTAATAGTCGGCCTTGGCCAGGTTGAGGTAGCAGGCCGAACACGGCGCAACGACCGTCCGAGTGCCATCCGCTTGCTGGGCGGCCAGTGCCAGGTTGCGCGAGATCAATGCGTAGGCGGGGGTCAGTTTGATGCCGAGGTATTCGGTTGCGCCGCAACAATTCCAGTCCTCAATCTCTTGCAGGTTCAAGCCGATGATATCGGTGATGGCCTTGAGCGAGTCGTAGTAGGCGCGGGCGCTTGATTCCATTGAGCAGCCAGGGTAGAGGATGTACTTGTTCATGAGGCTGCCTCCACTTCCTTGGCCCGCTTGAGAACGGCCTTGAGTTGGGCAATTCCCTTGATGCGTGTAGGCGTGATATTCATGCGCTGTTTGCTCAACATGCCGATGCCCATCGGGGCCATGTTCGGCAGGCGCAGCGGGAAATGTTTGAGGTAATGACGCGTGGCCAGCCCCAATTCAAAACTGCGCCCAAACTCCTCGACCATGTCTACAAAGGTCTGTGAGAAGTCGGGCGCAGTCGAGTCCTGGTAGAGCTTGGCTTCGATGGCCATACTTTTTAGGGTGTACATCACGTCGGCGATGTGCACGTTCTGCGGACAGCGCACCACGCAGTGGTAGCAGGAGACGCAGATCCATGGTGTGTTGCTCATCAGCGCGGCATGGCGCATGCCTGCCCGCAGCATGGCGAACAACATGCGCGGCGTGTGGTCCATGTCCGCTTCAGAGGGGCAGGACCCGCCGCAACACCCACATTGAATGCACATCTCCAACCGCGAGACGCCCGCGGTTCGGTGAGAGACTTCGCCAAGCAGGGAGAGGTCCTCGATCTGCTTGGGGGGCGCTGAGGTGCGCTCCTGATCCAGAGTCTGCATGTGGCCTCCTTGTTAAGTAGGTAGGCAATATCCGATTGTCAATTATTGTTGTACAACATTTCGAAATTCGTTACAATTCTGTATAATGTCATGAATGTTTAGACAACCGATTGGGTGATTTGTCGATTGTCTAGCCCTTTTCCTGGATTTTGGGCTGGTTTCGTCGACCGGGCCTGGCCTTCCGCTATAGCTGGATCCACACCCCTCTGCCTGATAGTTTTTTGCAGTGCATTTTTTGCCTTCCTGATAGTTCTTGATAGCGGGGAAGGATAGAATACGCTCAGACGAAAGAATAAAAGGAGATATTTTTATGGAAATTCCGCGCCACTGGCGTCTCAAACAACAACGATACGGTTTGGTCGGGGAGGTTTGCCCGCATTGCGATGCCAAGATATTCCCCCCGCGTGACGTCTGCCCGAACTGTGGCGACGAGGCCAAGACCCTGTACACCTTTAGCGGTAAGGGTGAGGTTTTTTCCTATACCACTATTTACGAGGCTCCGAGCGGATTCGACAGCAATGCTCCCTACACCGTAGCCCTGGTAAAACTCGAAGAGGGTCCCATGGTCACCGCCCAATTGACCGACCTGGGCGAACAGCCCGTCGAGATCGGCATGCCCGTGGAAATGGTCACTCGCAAAATGCGCAATGATGGCGATGAGCGTGGGCTGATTGTGTACGGGTATAAGTTTCGCCCTTACCGATATATGCCAAATCAAGCATAGTTGACTTGGCATCCTGATCAAGGATCGCAAGAAGGTTTAGGCGAATATCGACCATAATTTTACGATTTCTGTCGATAGTTGCGCGATGAACTAAAGTATCAACCATCTGTTTCTTTAGCAAAAAGACTTGGTGTCGCTCCTCATCATTTTGGGGAGCGGCATTTTTTAATTCCTCAACCCCAATTCGCAAATCCTCCAAATACTCCATAAATTTCTCTTCCCAATCATTCAGGGCATTAAGATTAATTCGCTGACCCAGGGAAGAAAGCTCATGCTTTAAACTTAATTCCTGCATGGTCATTGCACCTAATTGGTTTTCCATATCCGTGGCGGTAATCTTCCCTTGTCGAGCCCAGGTGATTAGTGACTGCCGTTCATTTGCTAGTGCCTCCATTTCCTTTTCAATCCTTGCTCTTTCCTCATGAATATTGGCTGCACTGGCGCGTAATTCTTCAACCAGCTGGTGCGCTTGCGCAAAAAGATACTCAGGATTATCAACCACCTCACATACCTTTTCCCAAACCTGGGCTTCGGCTTTTTTCGCGCCGGTGTGCCGAGGGCATTCAGGTGAAACCAAATCCAAATGGTTTTGGATATTGGGACGCAAGTCTTTCAACTCGATGACCAGCGTTTGCGAATGTTCCTGAATTGGCTGGCGGCTCATAGCGGCAGCATGAAGGTCCTCGCAGGCAATGTCTTTTACATGGATATTGCCGTGCTTCGAGGGTCAGACATGCAGGAAGGATTCAAGTCGGCTCTGAAGACCTGGCTGGAATCCCTGCCGGCGCAGGGCATGCTTTGGGAGTACCGCACCATTTCCTTTGAAATTGCCTGGTGGCGCAACCTGGACCCCGTGCGGTTGAAGATGATCGTGGAATCGGAAACTGGGTAGTGAGATGTTGCGCTTCCTTGCCGGCTTGGGCGTCGGCATCTTTGCTGGCTATCTGCTGGGACTCGTGATTTCGATCCAGGTGTTCATGATCGCCTGTCTTGTGCTTGTGGCGTTGGTGATTTTGTTGTTCTTCCTGTTCCATCTCGGCATCCGGGATTTCCAGGAATATTAGGAGTTAGTTATGAAGCGTTATCAATGGATTGGGATAATCCTATTCCTTCCCATTCTCTTTTTGTGGACATCCGCGTCCACCCATGCAGCGCCTCTGGCAGCGTATTCATTGCCGGAGGGACGCACTTATGACCAGGCTCACAATACAGGCTACATCGACTGGAGTGGTTCTGTCCAGTACGTGTACATTACGCATCGCGATGGATCCTCGCTTCCACCCGAGGAAGGTGGAACATTTTGTGGTTCCAATTGTTCCGAGTGGGTCACGCGGCTGGGGAATGGCGGCGTTGCCAGCGGCTCCTTTGACCGCGATGTTTCATACTTCGAGATCATGGTCGGCTTTACGCCTGACTCAAGTGTGGGTAATGCCGTGTTGCGGGCATGTTCCTCTGTGGATACATGGTACTTGCAAACAGGCTCTGGACTCCCAGGGTTTGTGAGTATGGCGATTGCTGTTCCTTCAGGGTGTCGTTCCTGGTCTTTAACTGCATCAGGTGGATATGTGGATTTCCGTTCCATTGATGTGGAATACATCGGTCCGCCTTCCACAGCCACACCCACCCCGTCGCGGACACCCACGTTCACACCAACCATAACTCGCACGCCGACAGCAACCTTTACACCCAGTCTGACGCCGACATTGACCTTCACGCCGACCCTGACGTACACGCCCACGGCGACCTATACCAATACCCCATCGCCCACACCGACGCCGTTGCCGCCTCAAATTACAGGAGTTGTGGTTTGTGATCTGTGGGGGGATGCCGGCTGGTGCCGAGGGAATGAGACTCTTGAACTCACAGCCAGTGATCCACAGGGATTTGAAGTGACAATCACAGGTGATTTGAACGGTGAACCGTTTACCTGTCTGTGGCGCTTCCTGTGACTTGGCTTTGCCAGAAGGTTTGGGCACTGCCCACTATACCGTGACTTCGGCCAGCGGGCAGACTTCCAGTGGCTCATCGATATGGCAGCGGGATGGCGCTCCACCTGATCTTGAGATCAACCTTCCACCTGCGGATGGCAGGAATGGCTGGCACATCTCGGAGGTGAACTTGTCTGCAACGGCAACAGATGTGATCTCTGGACTTTCATCCTTGCTGGTAAGCACCGATAGTGGAGCAAGTTGGGTCACTCCACCTATGCACTTCACAGACGGGTCCCATACTGCCCTGATCCACGCCAGGGATGTGGCAGGGAATGAAGTCACAGCATCCAGAGTTATCCGTATAGACACAGTGCCTCCGGTTGCTCAAATCACATCCCATTCTAATGGTGAGGTTGTGCAGGGTGATGTACGCTTCGCTGGAAGTTTGGTGGATGGCATGTCCGGTCCGGATGGAGGTGAAGTCTCGGTTGACGGAGGAAATACCTGGCAGGCAGTCTCGATGAGCGCAGGAGATAGCTGGTCTTACATCTGGGATTCCGGTGAAGTGCCAAATGGCGAGTACACCATCCAGATGCGCGGCAGGGATCGCGCCGGCAATGTTGGCGATGTGGTTTCACTTAGGTTGACTGTAGACAATGCCCCACCTACTGTATCGATCACAGAACGATGGTGGATTTGGGAGACCGGAACGCTGAAGGTTTACCCTAATCACTTTCCGATTGCCAACATCCAGGTAACCATCCGTGATCCGCAAAAGCGTTGGAAGGAGTTGGTGTTGGACTTTGATCCCGGCAAGAATTCCTATATCGTGAAATGGGATCGTCGATTTGGGGATGGAAAGTTGGCTCCCTCAGGGGAATACCCGGTTCTGGCAGTGGTTTGTGATGTAAATGGGTTATGTGGGCAGGATGCGGGCAGGATCATGATCCCGGAGATGGCGACCTCGACCGCCACCCTGACGCCATCCCCAACGGCAACCAGGACTTTGATGCCTTCAGTGACGCCAGTAGCAACACAAATACCGCCGACGCCGACTTTGGTGACAATTACTCCTATACCAGAAGAACCGCCAAAGCTTGTTCGGTTCTCCCTCCCGCTTTGGCAGATTATTGGTTTACTGGGTCTATTCATGGTGATTGCGTCGGCTAGTGTGGTGGATCCACGTCCCAAGGCTTTAGAAAGGTTGAGTGAAACGTTCAAGACCATGTCTGCA
Organism: uncultured Anaerolineales bacterium; assembly: GCA_937928015.1. GTDB lineage: Bacteria > Chloroflexota > Anaerolineae > Anaerolineales > Villigracilaceae > JACPVF01. The sequence goes on from CALFXA010000240.1 coordinate 16,749, forward strand.
CGGGCTAAAGACAATTCTATCGAAAACAAATAACATCAAAAAGGAAAAGAAAAATGGAAATAATTCTTGCAATAGTAATGGCATCAGCCGTAATCTTTTTTGGGGCATTGATCAGTATGGGGAATGAACGACAAAGAAAGGCAATTGATGGGTTGAGGGAACAGGTGGTGCTGTGGGCAGTTCAGGATCTAAAGATCAAACGAGAACATTTGGCTCAGACAGTGCAAGTTCCTAATCCAATAGACTGGCTGAATAAAACCGCGTCAAAAATCTATGGCTATGACCTCAAATTACAGGTTCTTGAAATAATTGAAGAACCGCAAGCATTGATCTGCATATCAGGTGACAATAATTTAAATATTGCATTTTCACCTCTTTCGCCAACAGATCTCCGCCAAATATTGAAAGGTAGACAAAACCGTTTATCTCGGCCTATAGGTTTAAATACGTTTTTTTCCCATCATCAAAGGGCGATCTGCCATGAATTGTCCGTCTTGAATTCGGGGATGCTTTTCGACTTAGAGCTACATCTAGCATGAAAAAGTCTGACTGGCTATAAACACACACAATTTGATAGTCTCTGGATGTATACAATTTAGTTAATAAGAGATTAATTAAGGCAATTCAGCAGGTGTCTCCTTATATCCTTAATGAGGAAATACCTGCTGAATATAAGCCGAAGTATATTATCGATATTTTCGTGCGTAATCCAACATTCTATTAAGTCCTTCAATCATTAAATTTGCTGAAGAGCTTAAGGTTATCCTACCCCAGAATCCTAATTGATTTTCCCAATGAGTCGGTTGAAGTCCAAAAGCAGGACCCGGCAATATTTCTATACCAGCGTCAACAAACATGCTTTCTACGAACTTTTGCTGATTTACCTTATCCAAAATCGGAATATGTACAAAACTATTAAATCCTCCCATTTCAAATCGAAAATCATCCCAATTCAGATCTAGCATGTCTACAACCATGTCGAAATTTGACTTAAAAAGTCTTTGACCATCTATAACCCACTTGTTGAATTCCAAATACTCGGCAAGCACTTTTCCTTTATCAAGAAACCCATCTAATAAAAATCTTCTCAATCCTGGAATAAGAAATTGGTGAAATCTATACTCGACTTTCTTGTCATAAATGTCGTCAATGTCAAGAGGCTTCAATACCAAATCCAAGAATGTGTCATATGCTTTACCTGCCTCAATATCTTTTTTTACCAAAAATGCCATCGAGCGAAACAAAAGATCCTTCATCACCAATCCAGTCAAAACTGTAGCAGGCATTGAATAGAGATTACCATTGTACTCAACAAATCTTTGAACTATTTGTTCTGGACCAATAACCCAAGCCGAACGATTACTCGGAATACCTCTATCTTTCGACATACTTGCAATAACTATCAAGTTGTCCCAAGCATCTAACTCCGATGCAATCTCCCACATATCAACCGATTCACACTCATCTGACACAAGTGTCGATTGTGTCTCATCCCACATAAGGTAAACATTTTTTTCTTTTGCCAACAGCAAAAGTTTTTTTGCCTCAAATTTATCCATCACAAATCCAGTCGGATTATTAACCCAACCTGTGTAAATGAGTTTGGTATTTTTTGTTATCGCATCTGAGACTTCTTCCGTCGTAGGCATAAACCCAGGTGATCTATCAGACACAACTTCAATCACAGGGATATTAAACGGAGCCATATTCTCCCCAAAGCCTGCATACGTAGGCACAGGAGCAACAACCTCAGGTGCATCAAAGTTTTCAACCAAGTACCGTGCTATATAGTGAAATGTTACGCAAGAACCTGCAACAACAACGATATTCTTTGAAGATAATTGATTTGCATAAGAACTCTTAATAATTTCATGTGCCAAAACCGATTGTATCCATAATGGATGACCAGACGGGGCTTCATAATTTCGATACAAGAAGGGGTTCGTCGCATCCGATGCCAATTGGTCCACTAGTACAGGTGCGCAATCGCGAAGGTTAAATCCTGTGGATAGGTTTATGATGTGTCTTCCATTTAGATTATCAATCGCTTTTTTTCGGAAGACTGGATTGTGAAACAATTGAATATAACCTCCATATTGTCTGGTGGCTTGATATACTCTGTTCTGCATACTATCTTTAACAACTGCCACTTCAATAGTCCTCCCATCAAGGGTTATTTTTTATTTTCTTATTAGAAGCATCTTATTGATTTTTTGTAAGAATTACTTTCTTAACATATTCAAATAAATATTTTGTCTCAACTTCCAAAAGAACATTCGCCAATTCACCTATCTCCAATGACTGACGCCGCTGTTTCCCAATAACAGTTTGATACCAATCATCTTGGCTAACACGTTGTTCTAAAAAGCGTAATGGTTCTCTCAAATCATCCATTGGTAAATTAAGGGCATTAAATGCTTCCACAACATGCCCAGTGTCATGAGCATTATTATTCCAACACCCGTTCTCTTTTTTAGAAGATAACCATTTATATGCCTTTTGAACGGAAGGATGATCCGATGATATTCCAGATTTTAAGACCGCATACAGACACATGGCGGTCATTTCTTCATCAGGATTCCATCTCCAATCAGGCGAGCGCCAACGGCCATCATCCAATTGAATATCCAGCAACCATTTCGCCCCATTTTTAACTGATGATGAATTCAGAGGCATTCCGACATCTACTAGATTTATTACATTCCTAGCGGTAGACCAGCAAAATTCAGGCGGGTAAAACCACCCGTGTTCAGGATCTTGATTACCTAATACCGAATCCAAAGTCATAGTAAACTTTTCATTGTCCTTACCGTAAACCATTAAGAATGAAGGAAGAACCATTGCAGACAGCCAGGTCTGATGGAACTTATCGAAATCAGTCCTTTCAGCTAATCCACCTTTCGAATTGATTATGGTCTTAACTTTATCCAACAATTCTTTTGTTGCGCTTTCGGGATTCTCGTCTTCATTTTGTACTGTCTTTTTAATTTCCTGGAAATCCCTAACAGTCGTAACTCGCAGTGGATCCAACACAAAATAAGCTTTATTGTTGGAAACAATTTGTTGACTTTGCATAAATTCCACTGCTTGCCTTGCCATATCTATCAATCCAAATTTTGCAAACGCTTGGCAAATAAAAGCCGAATTGGAGACACTATGTTCAGCCGTAGGGTCTCTTTGGAAATACAAGATTAACATCGCCATTGCCCGCTCAAGGGCACTTACTGTACGAATCATATCTTGATGTAAAGGTGTGAATCTAAACTCAGGTGAAAAATATTCGAATACATTGAGCATAGCCCTACTTCTAGCTTCAACATCTCTACGGCTAAAATAGTTATCAAGCAATCTCAACTTCAATTGATCAGGTGTGTAACTCGATGTTTTACTGAATAAATATTTTCCCAATACTTTATCCCAACCCAGATCAGTTCGTTTATCCAAGGAATTAATGTATAACCTTGCCAAATTTGCGTGCCCAACACCTAATAAGTCAGCACTAGGCAACAAATAACCAATATCGATTAGAGGTTGAATCAAATTGTCCGAAAAGCTTAACTCCAACAGAAAATCTTTCCTAATCTTTACATCAAATTGTTCAAAAAAAGTAACTACATACAACAAAGCCAAGGCATCCACACCATTTTCCTGCGACAAAAGCGGGATTAATCTATACTTGGCCATTGCTTCTTCATAGGTAACTTCTGTTCTAGCGGCATCACCAATCATATGCCGAACGACCCATCCCAGAACTGTTAAATCTTGGCCCACATCTCTTTTCAGTGTTTGTGCGACCCCATCAGGCAATACAACTTCTGAATTTTCATTAAATTTTATAATAATTTTATCCACTATTTCTTTAGGCTCAAGGTTTATTCTCCAAACTTTAAATGGGCGCCAACCATAAGTACCATGCAGGAGCTCTTCCACCTGTCCAAAATAAGGTGGACGAGTAGCTGCCACAATTTTTATTTTTTTGGCTTCAGAGTATATTGCTCCCATGACCTTATTTGCCAAAACCGCCCGTTGGTGTAAATCGTCGAACAGCAGAACCGAGCCATCAGGCAAGGATAATACCTCATCTACAAGATTTTCTATGTTCTCAAGTCGCAAGATTGCAGCATTCACATAATAAACAGATGCGCCTGAAGATAACAAATATTTATGCCCAATGGAGAACAAAAAAGTGGATTTTCCTGAGCCTGCGATGCCGCTAACTATCAGCACAGATCTATCGCGCACAGGATTCGCCAAGTAACTTATTACATCATTTACCTGGGGCCAATCAACGATGACACCTTTTTCAAAATCAATCCAGCGTGCCTGAATATCTTCACGGAACATTTTGGCATCAACTTCATGCCCTCTATATAGTAGTTCATCTAAACTGACAAGGATTCTATCTGGAGAAACATCCTTAGTTTTTTTTCCTGTATATGCAAGATAATTTACGCTTGGCTGACCATACAGACGCATTTCCCTTTGTTTAAATCGAACCATCTCGGAAAATAACCAGTCAATGTTGCACAAAGCGTTAATGTCGGTTCCATCCAAAAGGAGCACCTTGCCGTTTTGATTATTGCAAAAATCAACAAGTTCATCTGTAAAACCAACAAGAGAGGATGCTAAGACAACATCAACATCCTCAGATTCCATAAAATTACGTATTACATCAAGCCCTAATTTCTGTTTATCATCGATTGATTTTTGATCTGTTGGCCAAAATATTAATGCGGCTCTATCGGTATCTAGTGGTAATACAAAAGTGTGATTACCCGCAACTTTGGGTGAAAGTCCCTGCCAGTTTAGAACGTCAAAAAGTTGCGCTTCATAAGCCACAGCTTGATCAAGAGGCTGGTTTAGACTTCGAATACGAGTTAATTCTCTATCGCAACTTTCTTTTTTAGCAACAAAGAAAGCATTTGGGAACTCCGGTTTCATATTACCTCCTAGTCTATTTCTTCAACAATACGAAATCCAATATCATGTGAGATTGCATTGAACCTTACTTTTCTTTGGGTTGCACATTGAATACGAGATGCAGGATCCTCCCAACTGCCGCCACAACAAATATGCGAAACCCCTTCATCTTCAGAGGAGGATGTTAACTCATACACATTTCCCGACATATCCATAGCCCCATAAGGACTCTTACCATCGTTGAAAGAGTCAACTGGAACAATACCATTATAACGATAACCATAATTGGCCTTTGAATGAGTAGCAGGTTTATCCCCCCAAGGATATAGCCTTCCGTCAATACCTCTTGCTGCCTTTTCCCATTCGTGTTTATTGGGCAAGCGATACTTTTTACCCTCTTTCCTCGAAAGCCAAGCACAATACGCATTGGCATCATCCCACGACACATAGGTTACAGGTGCCATATCATCCACATCAGTTAAGCCTCTATTTTCCCTGTATCCGGGAGAAAATTTCTCATATTCTTTCCAGGTAATTGGATATTTACCTATCAGGAAAGAATGAGAAATTGTAGAAATTGTCAAGCCCTTTTCATAGCCACCACAAATAAAAGCTCCGTCAGGTACGAGAACAAAATTGTTATCATAAACTGTATTCACGTATTGAAATTGATCCCTCTGTTCAAACAACTCGATTATCTCAACAATAAATTTCCTGACTTCCTCATTTAATAAATCCTGGAATTTTTCAAAGTCTTTATTAATTTCAAATGGCTTCTTGATAAGCAAGCTTACAATGTTCAATGCTGTTAGAAATTCCACAAACGAATCGTGAATAAAACTGAATTTATCCCCTCTTCGCTGAAGCAACGGGATATTTCTTAAATCATACTCGACATAATCGGGCCTTGCGCTTGCATGCATAAACCTAGTAAATAATTCATGAGTACGAACAGGTAAATCACTCCAAGCAAAACTCTTGTCAGGTATTGACATCAGATCAATTGACAACGCTTTCAAGAACTCCAATCTGTCCTGTGGTTCGAGCAATAATGTTCGGCGATTCAACTTATCTTGCAGAAGAAGGTTGTCGATAAAAGTAATATAAAGTCTAGCAGCCGAAATGTCGCCGTCAATTTTCTCGATTGATGGAATAGCCTCTACTAGCATTCGCAGTAATATAGGGCGATGCGACAAAGAAGACATATTGCTAATGTTTTTTATTTTCTCCCACCACAATAATTGCGAACCAGCTATTGACGGATGCCTATTTAAGAACTCAAGAATTTTTGCCTCATCAAACGGTTCAATATACAAAATATATGCTTTGCGTTTCTGGGTCTGAATTACTAACTGAGATGCAACATCCAAAGGCGACAAAGCTCGTTTTTCATCAGCTTCAAATTGAAAAAAGTTACTTCTACAAGTCAGGACAACCTTGCCATATTTCTCTGCAAATCTACTGATTTCATCAAATCTCTTCTGAATATCAGCATCTTGTACCGAAGCACCCATTTCGTCAAAACCATCAAATATTATTAGGAATTTTCCATTTTCTACAGTATGACGTAAAACCTGTTCAAAATCAGAACGTATCCCATATCGCTTTAAGGTTGTCTCAATCACTTCAGATAAACCCTTTGTTGGCGAATATCCTTTTAATGGAATATACAACGGGACTCTCGCTAACTTCTTATCCCTCCAATTTCGCGCAATATAATATGTTAGATGCAAACAAAAACTCGTTTTTCCCACACCCGAATCCCCCAAAATAGATACTTGTTTTTCGAAAGTATTAATCGTATCAGATGCTATTAGAGAGACTATATTAGCTGTATCCTGTTCCAACCATTTGGAAAAGAATGCATCTGCAGGCTGATATTTTATTTCATTTTGGTCAACCGCATCCAAATCAACGTAATATTGTCTGGAATTCAGTTTACTAAGTTCAGGAATTATTGGGCTATGTCTCTCATCAACTGTAATACCAGCATTTTCATAATCATTGATAAGTTTCTCAATGTATGTACTCAAACCAAGAACATCATCTTCTAAATCTCGAACCGTTTTACAAGAGATAGGATACGATTTCGCTACTCTTCTAAGATCACCCTCAATTATCTGGTTTGTAACAATCAATCCATCATCAACATCGTTTTTGTTTCTTAGTGACACCACCATTGTACCAATTTCAACAATGGCTTCACGAGAAACTGATTCGGGAATACAGAACACCGCTGTCTTTACTGACCGTCCGATACCTCTGTGGGAAGCAATAACATCAACAACTTGTCCGTCAATGGTTTGATCTTTCTCAATATAAGCGCCAAAATCATCACGAAGAAGAGTCGCAACCTCAGACTTAAAAAGGTTGTATTTGTCAATTTGAAACCTTTTAGTTGACTTATCATTTATCTCTCGAAGCCAAGGCCAAAGAGAAATAATTTTTTCAACTGGCACAGCTAAAGCAGTATTGTTTACCTGGGTACCATCATCCTTCGTAATTCTTGAAGTAACAACACCAACTACTTTCCTTGATGACAGATTGAAAATCGGCGCCCCGCTCATACCCGGCAAAAGTGAAGCTTCCAACAAAAGCATTCCGCTCGCATCCATCGAACTTATCAATGCATCTGCTAGATAAGGTTTTTCTCCAAGTCTTTTTATTAATTGAAAGCCACATGCCCATGCTCTATCCCCCGGTTCATTATCACCTTTATCCGAAAGAGGGAGAGATAGATTAGATATTTCTAATTTCAACAAAGCTATATCAAAATCCTCAGCAATTTCCTGAACTTGAGCATTGGCAATATTTGTCGGAGATGGTGAATTAGTAACATTAATATTTTTTTGCTTTGAAAGAATATCAGAAACCACGTGTCGGCAGGTTAAAACGTAACCATTACCAATTAAAAAACCAGTCCCAACAACTTCATCGTTGTCTGAGAACAAACGCACCAAACAAGATTCTACGTCTTGAACCTTATTAAATCTCATAACTTCCTACTATAAACTATTACACCGTAAGAAAAGTAATTGCATAATTTGGCAAACCAGAAAATTCAATATACTTCGTTTATGGTGTACTAATAAGTAACGAAACGGATTATTTAAATTCCCATTCAACGGACACTTTTAATGATGCCTCACCTGAAGCTTTTACAACATATATATCACCTTCAGCAGAAAAACAAATACCAAACTCTAAAGTTGCCTTGGTAGGTGTTATAGCTTTTGCTGAAGATTTGGTTTTGCTATCATCCAAATTTTCAAAAGCCCCTATCATAACCCGAGACATATCAACGATAGTAATAGAGACTTGTTCCAAACTTTGATTTACTTGAGTAACAGAACTGGAAATTTTACTCAAATTCTCAACGTCAAATTCTTCCTCAGTGGATGATTCTATTAGAACGTTCTTGCCTTCGCCGTAAGGAATCTTTATTAACATATTTGTCTCCTTTTAGATGAAATGAAAAGTATTTACTGCCAAACAACTGTTTGGCAGTAAATATCATTGATTGTAAATCGATAACTTACTTTAGATTTTTAATATCCTCTAAAAGTTGGTCAAACTTCGAATAGCCGCCAGCAGTATTAATATGCCCACCATTATGAATAACATTAAACTTGGCGTCTATTTTATCTGCAATTTCTTTACCTCTTTGCATCGGGACATAAGGATCGTTATCGCTACTATAGATATAAAAATCTTTACAATTAGCCCTGATTCTTCCCCAATCAAATGATCTTTCAGTAAACTCAGCATTGATCGTGTCAAAATCGGGCAAACCAAGTTTCCCTGTAAACGGGCTAGCAAAAAAACTTGCTCGAATAGGTTTTTTCAACATTTCAAGTTTACTTAGTATCAGAGCCGGTCCCAAACTATGCCCAACCATGATAAGGTTGCTTGGATAGTCTCTTACTTCCTCATCTAAGATTTCTAACCATTTCTTGAGACTTTGACCTTCAGGCGTCGGGAATCTAGGAACCACAACTTCATTCCCGAGTTTGACAAGCTCCTGCTGCAACCACGGAAACCAATTCTCTTCAGGGCTACCATACGCCCCGTGGACTATGACTACCTTGTAGCTGTTCATTATGCCTCCTATACGTTGTTAGAGATTATACTTTAGATATATCGGATCAATCTGGTAATCGAATAACATTTTCAGACGGCTACACCCTCCTTTTTAGCTCTTATTCTTGCATATTTTCTCGGTACTATTTCAACAAAATCATTATCAGCAATTCCTGCCTCGACAGTAAAACCAGTGAAAAGTGTTTTAATTTCATCTAAGTCATTAAAAGGATGACTTGTGATTTTTTCAGCATATGTCTTAGCTCGATTTTTAATATCATCAACGTCAAGGCCTTTTGCTCTGCCAATTTCCTGAGCCGCCAAAACATAATCATTTTGAGAACTTTTATCTGCAATCACTGTTTCTGTCTTTGCATTCTCAACCCTGGCAGTAGTCAGAACTATCCCACCAGTTTTTAATATTCGCTTCCATTCAGGAACAATTTCTAATTTTTCTTCTTTTAAGAATCTTGTTAAAAAAGCATCTGTAACTATAATATCAAAATAGTCGTTGGGGAACGGGGTAAAAGGAATAATAGCTTGAACCCCATGAATGTCTTTGATATTCTTTCCCTGCGCAGATAAAAGAGACGCATACACTGGCGTAGGACACATGTCCAAAACAACAATTTCACCTGCGTGCCTTGCTGATTGAAGCGCAAGTGTAACAACAGAAAAGGTTCCATCATCTGCTGCCCCGCTAATTAATATTTTAACATTTCGCTCGATTGAGTTAATATGGGAAACGATATTGGAGATGTAAAAACTTTTGTGCCATTCAGGGCAAGATACAAGGCCAAGGTACTTGAGATATTTCCAACTACCATGATACCATTTGCAATCTTCTCGATCAATTACCCCACCTTTGCAATGAAGGTTTGAATACTCTTCAATTGCATTGGCAAATTTCATTGGATCATCAGGCGGGTCCTTCTGATCTTCTCCAGCCCTATGTTGTTCCATATGCACCATAACCGATTGCCACCTTTCACCTATCAATTTGGGCCCTTATTTTTTGGATTATACACTTTTTTAGGAAAAGAATCTAGTTATTCTTCTTTGGGAGTGTCTAAAATCGTGGGCTAACGAAGTCCATTACATGAGAGGCATAACCAG